>JAYTBY010000476.1:0-3562 GCA_043736755.1 Planctomycetota bacterium
GCAGTCGAGGCTGACCCACCGCTTCCTCATCCCTCGCCCTCGGTGCGACGATGGGGCCGATGGATGATCGCCACCAACTGTTCGGCGCCGTGCTCGGGACGATTCAGGCCGAGCTGAACTGGGAGCGGCTCGGTCGCGCGTATTGCGAGGGCGACGGGACCGACTTCTTCGACGACGAGCTGCGTGAGCGTTGGTTGGACGTGGGATTGAAGATCGCGGACACGCTTGCCGGTCACCTGAGTCACGGATCCGGGCGCAGCGTGTATGTCGGTGCGGCGCTGGCGGAAGTGCCGATCATGCTGGTCGAGAGCATCGTGCTCGGGCGCGAGGTCATGTGGATCAACATCGCGTGCGACGAGATCGACGAGTTGGAGCGCGTCGTGCGCCTCGTCGCCGAGCGGTTCGAGATCGCGCTGCCGTTGCCGTCGCTCGCAGCACTCGAATCGCTGCCGCGCGCCTCGTTCGATCATGTTTGGATGGTCAGCGTGCTGACCGACCCGGATCACTTCCCGGCGTTGCACGATGAGTTGTACGATCGCCGCGGGACGGACCTGGCGACCGCGCGCGGAACACTGAGTGCGGATCGTGAGCGAGCCGAGCGACTTACGATCTTTGCGATCGACATCGCGGCGGATGGCGCACTCTTCGCCACGACTACGGATGAACTGACAGTGGTGAGTCCGGCGTGCGTATCGCGCGGTCGAACATTGGTCTCGATCGCAAGCAAGCTCGAGACGGCCATCGTCGGCGACAGGCTTGCGCTCCACCGTTGCGGGGCTGTCGGCAGCTGAACTTGGCCGGATCGGGGCTCGATGAAGTGGTCTCGAGACTCACGACCTCGATACGGTGGCAAGCGAACCGCTCAATCGAGCACGATCACGACATCGGTCCGACTGCCCGGCGGCACTTCGAATGTTCCCGTCCGTGTTTGTCCGTCCGTGGCGAGTCCAGACCACTGATATTGCCCGCGTGGAAGACCGTCGATCCGAGCACGGCCTTCGGGGCCTGCCCCCTCGCCTGCAGCCTTGATCTGCACGAGACCCAACTCGATCCACGCACTCACGTCGGAGTCGAGCTCGACGGATCGGATACGCAGTTCGCTCCAGGGAATGTTCGCTCCAGCACGGGTTACCTTCAGCGAGACACTCCCTCGGCGACGGACCTCGAACGGAACGGCTTGGCCGGTGGTCGTCGATCTCACGTTGCGGCTCACGGGCCAGGTCGAGGAGCTCGACGAGCTCGCGATGTACTCGGCCGCGGTCAGCCGACCCAACTCGACGAGACCGTCGGTCGCGCTCTTGCCGGTTACAAGGGTCATCAAGGGCCAGTCTGCCGGAGTCAGATCGATACGGCAGCCTTCGACAGCGACGCCACCGTCGAGGACTTCCAAATGCAGAGAAGACGACGGATCGAAGGTGATGTCTTGTGGAGTGCCGTTGAAGCGCACGTCTCCTACCAAGCCGACACCACCTCCCACGATGTAAACGACACCCTCTGCGACATCGAGCGGTGGGGTCGGCATGGCCACCATGCCTTGCTGGTCTGCCACACCAGAACCCGACCAACCGCCCCCCTTCTGTAGCAGGATCAGCGTCGCCCCAGGACTCGGAGCGCTCTTCCGATCCAAGATGCGAACGCGTTCGCGCACATCGGTGATGCGCATTTGGATAGGTTCGGAAGCACGCGAGAGGCTCTCGATCTTCATGATTCCGACGACCGTGAGATCGGCGTCCACCACACTCAAGAAGGCGGAATCGAAGTCTGGCATCGAAAACTCGGTGAATCGGCCTTCTTTGACTGTGGCCATGCCCTCGACGCCAATCCGTCGCGCAAGAGTATTGGCTGGCGCAACGCGCAACGTTGCAAGTTGGATGCGAGGCTCCTTTCGTTCGTCGATCAGCTCGACGCGAAGCACCCGACCCGCTGGCACCGGGAATCGAAACCTCCCCTTCGAGGCCGGAGCGACGACGATGGTCTCGAAGAACAGCGTGTCGTTCGGTCCATACACGGCGAGGTTCCATGACCCTGACGTGAGGCCGTCGAACTTGAGTACACGGTCGGCTCCGAACGCACGACCGGAGTGCACCGTCGCACCCGTCAGTACCCCGCTGTAGCGAGCGGGATCGACATCGCCGACCAGCTCGACCTCGAGAGTTGAAACTCGCTCGAGGCCCACGTTTCCAAAGTCCGTGATTTGGCCTGAGGCGGTTTCGCGCTGGTGCATTGCCGTGGCGAAACCGGTACTCGAGATCTCGATGAGGCCAAGTCCTGGTGCAAATCGTTCGAACTCGAACTTGCCGTCAGTGCCGGTCTGAACTGCGAGGCCGAAGGGTGCCAAGGACGCTAGCGAAGTGCTCGTCCAGGCCTGAATCTTCACGCCACTGAGCGGCTCGCCGCTCGCGGCATCTACGACGATTCCCCGGCCAGTGATGGGATCGGAGAGTTCGAGGATGACAGGCTGTGGCTCGCCATCCGGCTGAACGAGCACTGCGATTTCCGGACTGCGTGGCAGGTGGGCGCCACATCCTAGGAGTCTGACCGTGCCGAACGGCACACTCTCCAAGACGAATGAGCCATCCGCGCGGCCGCGAAACGAATCGGCGCGGCTTTCTCTCGCGTCGCCAGTCCACCAGTGAATCACGAAGTCACGCACGGGTTTGCCGGCGTTGACGACGCGGCCTCGAATCGCGCCAGCATCCTCGAGCTGGATCTCGAGGTACGGCGAAACTTCGGCGGGAATCGGGTGAACGCGTTGATACGCGGTCTTTCCCGACGCCTTGACGCCGACCGTGACATCCATGAGCGGAACGCGGCCCACATCGGCCATGCCGTTCGAGTCGGTGACTGCGCGAGCTTTCTCCCAGCGCTCACCCGCTTGCCAGTTCATCCAGACATAGGCACCTTCGACCGGTGCGGACGCCTTGTCGATGATGCGCACAGGAACACGGACTCCGGCCGACACTGGAACTTCGACGAACACGTCGCCCCCCGCAGCCGGTTGTTGCATGGTGACAGTCGACACTTTGAATTCAGGCCCCTGGGCTTGGAGCGAGTACTCGACGTCGCGATCGAGCGGCACTTCGATCGACCCGAACGATCCGTCCGCCCCGACATCGACTTCAGCGACTCGCTCTCCGGTACTCGCGACCAGCGCGAAGATCGCAACGCGTGCTGGAGTGAGTTGCACGCCAGGTTCCGCAGAAACCACGCGCCCCCGAATGCGGAGTGCCGGTGCCAGACGAAGTTCGACTTCTCCCGGCCCTTCGATTCGCGCGACCCGCGAAATCGACGTTCCGTCCGTGGCCCAGACGAGCTGAGCACCATCCATGGTCGCGATTCGCGCGACGCCCTTCGCGTTCGTCGTCTCCTCGAGGACCAAGTAGCGCGCAGAGCGCATTTCCGCGGCCGGCAGCGGGGGCTTGCCGACCGGCGCGACCTCGCGGACGGAGCGAACGACGGCGCCGACCACCGGCTCCGATCGAGCATCGACCACTCGAACTTCTACGGGATCGCGTTGGGTGAGTTCGATGCGAGTCGGAAGGAGCGGCTCGACCCGCCGCTC
>JAYTBY010000477.1:0-1567 GCA_043736755.1 Planctomycetota bacterium
GAAAAACTGCACCGAGTCCACATCAACGAGCCCTACTACCTCGCGCAGACGGAGGTCACACGGCTCCAGTATTGGCAGGTGATGGATAGAGACCCGGTCAATCGGCCGTCAACGGAAGACGAACAGAAGCCCAAGACTTCGGTCAGCTGGAGTTTGGCGCGCGACTTCTGTCAGAGGATCGGTTGCGAGCTGCCGACGGAGGCGCGCTGGGAGTTCGCGGCGCGAGCTGGTCAGCAGGATGCCTATACATGGGGCTCCGCGCCGGAGGACGGCCGCGATCGAGGGAACTTCTTCGACGAATCGCGGACGACTCGTGGGACTGAGCAGAACGGGCTTGGGAAACGATTCCCCTTCGAGGACGGCTTCGCGTCGCTCGCGCCCGTCGCTCGATTCCAGCCGAGCCGTATTGGCTTCTACGACCTCATCGGCAACGCGGCGGAATGGTGCGCGGACAGCTATCACGACGAGTACGAGCTGCTCGGCGAAGATGACCCCGTGGGCCATCGCGAGAACGGTTTCCGCTCCTACCGCGGCGGTTCCTATGGCATGGGAATCGAGGGGAGCCGCGTGGCCAAGCGACACCAAGGGAAGGACTCGCCGACAGAATCTCGGGCCGACCTCGGCTTCCGACCCATGCGTCGCCTTCCGTGACCTTTCTTGCAAGCCGAAGTCGTGTGTCCTCCCCCGCAGCACCCCTTGCCGACTCGATGTTCAGTTCACTCGTCGCGTAAGTTGCCACGCCTCGGGATCCCCTTCCCCTCAGACGATCGATCGATGACTTCCATGCGCATCTCACTATTCGCAATGTGTCTCGCAGCCTTCTTCCCGGCTTGTTCCTCGTCCGGCGCCACACGGCAAGCGTCCGGCGCCGTCACGGCGGAAGACAAACAACTTCAAGTCGAACGCGCTGCGGATTCCATCAGTGATTCGCACTTGCGTTACCTCGTTCTTGAGGTGGCCGCTGCCCAAGACCTACTCCACAACGGAAAGCGGGACGAGGCGCGCAATCGATCCATGGATTGGATTTACAAGCTGGACAGCGAACCCAAACCGCTGACCCCCGATCAGCTGAACTTGCTCTTCAAGTTTGCGCTCATCTCCGAAACCGCGGGCGGCGTGCACGCAGCAAAGGCCGCGCAGTGCCGAATCGAATGGCAGGCCGAGCACCCCGGGCAGGACTACTTGAGTTTCGATCGACCGACGCCCGAGTCGCTACGAGGAGGTTCCAACGTGTCCCTCGTCAAAGCCCTCGTACCGGCAGCGCCGGTCATCGGAGACGCGCTCGACAAGATCGACGGCCTGGCCAAGGTTCCGCTCGAACCGACCGCTCCGGCAAACCCGGATTCCGTCGACGGTCGTGCAGTTCCTGCCTCGACGCCCGCCTCCGAGCAGGACTCGACCGCGCAGTCGTCGAAATGGAGTGCGCTCCTCGACGAGGCGCGCGCCGCGTTCGAGCGAGGTGACCATTCCGTCGCGAGAGCACAACTCGAACGCTTGATCGACCGGGCGCAGCAAACCCGTGATGCACCGGGCGACGTCGTGCGCGATGCGCAGGTCCTGCTGGCCG
>JAYTBY010000478.1:0-7769 GCA_043736755.1 Planctomycetota bacterium
GTCGAAACTCGGACCGCGAGAATTCGCGCCATTTTTTGCGTGGTTCGTGGACATCACGAATCGACTCCGCAAGCGACACGGCGCGGACGAGCGTATCGCGCCGCGAGCGCGTCGAGACAGGTGTGCGCGCTGGTCGCACGAGCGGAAGCGCCGAACGGTCGTTGATCGCGGCACGAATCGGTGACCGTGCCCGATTCAGGCAACCAACCGGCCCAGCGCGGCGAACGCGCCAAGAAGCGTTGAGCGACGTCGCGCAAGCGCGACGCCGTGCGCTCGGCTTCGGACAGATCACGAGCACGATTCACGACGACTTCCGGCGTCGGTATCTCGGGATCGAGTGCTTCGCTGCGCTCGTGGAGTGCCTTGAGCAATCCGTACGCGTCCGTGAGCGCAGTGAGCTCGGGCGTCGTGACCAGGACCACGCTGTCGGCCTCGGCCGCGAACGCCAAGACATCTGTGCCGATTCCAGGCGAACCGTCGAGCACGACCAAGTCGTAGCCACGCGCTGCTTCGCGCAACGCATGCATCAGCGCACAGCGAGTCGCATCGTCGAGTGCGGACCAGTCGCGCGCACCAGACACGCCCGGCACGAAGTCGAATCCGTGCGCCGTGCGACTCGCGCAATCGGCGATGCGGGCCCCATCGGCCAGGACGTCGATCAACCCGCGAGCGTCGACGTGACGGAGCAACACGTCCGCGTCGGCGGCACCGAGATCGAGATCGACGAGGAGCACGCGCACCCCGCGCCGAGCTAGAGCGGCGCAGAGATTGACGCACACGACGGTCTTCCCGACGCCGCCTTTCCCGCCGGTGACGTACATGAGCGGTGCGCGATCCGTCGGCTGCTGGGCGTTCGCCACACTGCGCGATTCGAGCACGGCGCTCATGCGACCTTCCCGGTGAGGAAGAGGTCGGCCGCGAGCTCAGGGCCCAGTCGGTGCAGATGGCGTTCGTCGCGCGTTCCATCGCACACGAAGGCGATGCCGAGGCCAGCTTCTGCTGCGATTTCCAGCACGGTTGCCGGCGCGGAGGCCAGGTCGAGGCGCGTGATCACGATGCAGTCGGCACCGACCTGGCGGAGCGCGCGAGCTTCGTCGCGCAAGCGCTCGGCCTCGACGTCCGCCGCGAGGACACCGACACGCTGCCAGGTGAGATGCGAGGCACTGCCGCGGGAGAGCTCATCGATGGCGCGCGCGTCACGCTCGAAGTGACCTGATCCATCGACGAGTACGACGCGAGCACCGCGCAACGTTCGCGGGGACAGAGCGACGCCCGGCGTCATGATGCGCGCGCTCACGCCGATCTCCTCGAACCACGTCACGAGCCATTCCGGTTTCGTCGATCCGGGCTGCTCCACGGCGAGCACGGCGACGGAGCGATCCTGTGCACGCATCCGCAGGGCCAACTTGCGCGCCACGGCGCTACGGCCGACTCCGGGCGCGCCAAGGATCGCCAACGCCTGGCCCTCCTGTCGGCGCGTGCTCAACACGACGCGCGGGAACGCGCTGCCGATTTCCTGCGCGGCCAAGTCGATCGGGTGCGTGAAATCGGCGCGCAAGCGGCGCGATTCCACGCGCGCGAGCACACGCCGTGCGAGTGCGGGCGAAGTCCCGTTCTCCAACAGTCGCCGCGCGATCTCACGCACGACGGGAGGCGAACCCGCTTCATCCAAGTGTGACACGTCTTCGATCAAGGGTTGCGTAGACATCAGCGGACATCCTCGAAGCGCACCGTTGCGGCAGTGCGCACGGACCTGGCGGGTTGGATCTCGTTGTAGGAGAGGACGGAAACCTTCGGCATCGATGCGTGGACGAGTTCGTGCACGAATCGACGCACGTTCGAGCGCACGACGAGGACGACGTCACGGCCGCCCTTAGCGGACTGAGCGACGTTCGCAGCCGTGCGCTCCATGAGCGCATGAAGCCAAGCCGGGTTGGCCGCGGCCGATTCCGCATCGCGCCCGCCCGTGAGCGCAGCGGCGAGTCGACTTTCGACCTGCGGATCGAGCGTGACCGCATGCAGAGTGCCGTCGCGATCGGCATGACTCTCGACGAGCACGCGCGCGAGCCGCTGCCGAACGGATTCGACGAGGACTTCGGTCTCCTTCGTGCGGGCCGACGCGTCCGAGAGCGCCTCGAGGATCGCGGGCAGATTCTTGATCGGCACGCCCTCGCGCAAGAGACCGCGCAAGACGCGCTGCACATCGCCGTACGACATCTTCGCCGGGACGATTTCATCGACCACAGCCGGCGCCGTCTTCTTCAGACCGTCGAGCAGCGACTTCACGTCGTCGCGCGTGATCAGGTCTCCGAGTTGCGCGTGGAGCGTCTCCGACAAGTGCGTGGCCAGCACGCTCGCCGCGTCGACCACGACGAACCCGCGCGTCTCGGCATCTTCGCGCTTCGCGCTCGCGATCCACGTGGCGGGCAGGCCGAACGCCGGGTCCTTCGACGCCTTGCCCTCGAGCTTGCCCCCCGTCTGACCTTGATCCATCGCGAGCCACATGCCCGGCTCGACTTCTCCGCGCGCGACTTCGCTACCGCCGACCAAGATGCGATAGCTGTTGGGAGCCAGCCTCACGTTGTCGCGCACACGAACGGGCGGGAGTTGCAGACCCTTCTCTTGCGCGATCTTCCGACGGAGGCGCGCGATGTGCTCGAGCAGTCCGCCGCCCGATTCCTGGACGAGCGGCACGAGGCGGTATCCGATCTCGAGCGAGACGCGATCGACTTGCAGCAGGTCCGCGAGGTCTTCGGGGCCCGTCGCACTGGCAGCGCCCGCGGCCGGAACCGACGGCTCCACTGCGGACTGCGCCACTTTGTCGGCGGACTGCTTTCCGCGACCGATCCAGAACAGCCCGCCGGCGAGCAACAGGAATGGCACCGCCGGCAGGCCCGGCAGTAAACCGATCACGCCCAACATTCCGGCAGCGATCGTGGCTGCGCGCGGGCTCCCGGACATCTGGCCGAGAAGGCTCGTGCCCAGCGAACTATCGCTGTTGTCCTTCGTCACCAGTACGGCGGCAGCCGTCGAGACGAGCAGCGCCGGGATCTGCGACACGAGACCGTCACCGATCGTGAGCTTCGAGTAGCGGTCGACCGCCTCACCGATCTCCATCCCGTTCCACGTCGCGAACGCGATGCCGCCGATCAAGTTGATGACGGTGATGATCAAGCTGGCGATCGCATCACCGCGCACGTACTTCGTCGCGCCGTCCATCGACCCGTGGAATTCGGCTTCGCGTGCCACACCCGCGCGGCGTGAGCGCGCCTCGTCCGCGTCGATCAGACCCGCGTTCAGGTCTGCGTCGATCGCCATTTGCTTGCCGGGCATCGCGTCGAGGACGAAGCGCGCCGCGACTTCACTGATCCGCCCCGAACCCTTCGTGATCACGACGAACTGGATCACGATCAAGATCAGGAAGACGACGATGCCGATGGCCAGATTCGCGCCGCCGACGTACTCGCCGAACGCGTGGATGATCTGACCGCCCTCGCCGTGCGTCATGATCAGACGGGTGCTGGCGACGTTGAGGCCCAGCCTGAACAACGTCGCGAAGAGGAGGATCGCCGGGAAGGTCGAGAGCTCGACCGAGCTCTTCGCGTTCAACGTGAGCAGGAGTAGCAGCAGCGACGCCGCCAAGTTGATGGCGAGCAGGATGTCGAGGACGGCCGGAGCAACCGGCACGATCAGGACGACGACGAGCCCGAGGACGCCGACGCCGAGGAACCAGTCGGCCCAGCGCTGCATGAACGAGCCAACGGTCTGGATCGGGTTCGTTTGAGCTGTCGCCATGGATCAGGCTCCATTCCCGGCTTCCGGCGCGAGGTTCCACACCTGCGCGAGGACGGCGGCTACGGCCTGGTAGAGCTCGGCGGGGATCTCGTCGCCAATTTCGCAGCGTGCGTGGATCGCCCGTGCGAGCGGAACGTCTTCGCGAAGCGGAACGCCGGCTTCGAGAGCGATCGCCTTGATGCGCTGGGCTACGAGATCGACACCCTTCGCGACCAGGATCGGTGCGCTTGCACCGCGCTTCCCCTCGTCGACGTTCGCATCCCAGCGCAGCGCGACCGCGACGTGCGTCGGGTTCGTGATGACGACGGTGGCCTTTGGGACGTCGGTCATCATCCGCTGGCGTGCAAGGCGACGCTGCGCGTCTCGGATGCGCGCTTTCACGTGCGGATCACCTTCGTCGTTCTTGTGCTCCTGCCGCACTTCTTCGCGCGACATGCGCAGGTCCTGATCGTGCTGCCAACGCTGGTACAGCACGTCGATCACGGCCAGGAACGTGAACGTCCCGATCGCCGCGCCGGCGACGCGCGCCATGAGCCCACCGAGTCCGGCGAGCACCGCGCCGATCGGTGCACCCGCGAGCATGGGCAGTTCGTCGATCGCGGACCACGCGGCCCAAACGGCAGCACCTCCGACCAACGCGATCTTGATCGATGACTGCAGCGTGCGCACTGCGCCCTTCAGACCAACGATCTTCTTCCAGCCGCTCGTGGGTGACAGGCGCGAGAGATCCCACTCGAGAGCCTTGGGCGAGAACTGGAATCCGACCTGCGCGTAGCCCCCGAGGAGGCTGACGAGGATGAGCGGCACGATGACCAGCGCCGCCGGCAACGCCATCGACGTCGTGGACGACGTGACGAGTCGGGCCCAGCCTTCGACCGAGACTTCCTCGGGTCCGAGCGTGGCCAAATTCGCTGCGGAGGAGCGGATCAACGCACCAGCATCGTGGGCCAGTTCGGATCCTCCGAGCATCAGCACACCGGCCGCGGCCCCCAACGAGAGCGCCGTGACGACGTCCTGGGAAAGCGCGACCTGCCCCTTCTCGCGCGCTTCGTCGCGCTTCTTTGGGGTCGCCTCTTCCGTGCGTTCCGAATCGTTGTTTCCGTCGGACATGGCGTCAGGTGGCGAGGAGCCGCACGGTTTCTTGGAGCGTGTCCTCGAGCGTCTCGTAGAGACCGGTCAAGGCCGGGCCCATCGTGGGCGCGAACACGAACAGGGCGAACAGCCCGATCGTCGTGCGCATCGTGAACCCGATCTCGTTCACGTTGAGCTGCGGGATCGTGCGGCCGAGCAACGCGATCAAGATCGACGTCGCAAAGAGGAGGCCCAGCACCGGCGCCGCGAACGCGACCCCGGCTGCGATCATGGGTCCGATCAACGACACCGCTGATTCGGCGGCTCCGAGAGCGAACTGCGTCTGGCCCACCGGCACGCCCTCGAACGAGACGGCCAGCGCGCGCAGGAGGATGTGGTGACCGTCCGTGAGGAACAGCCCCAAGTAGAAGAAGACCTCGTAGAACATCGACACCGACGACGTCGACCCGCCGTTCGACGGATCGATGAGGCCGGCGTAGCCGAGCCCGATCTCCTGCGACACGACTTCACCCGCGGTTCGCACCGCGAGAATCGCGCCGTGCAGACAGAAGGCAAGGGCCAGGCCGATGCCGATCTCGCGCACGATGAGGATCGCGTACTCGAGCGGCTCGGGTTGCGTGACGAGCGGCTCGCCCTGCGCCGCGTACAGCGTCGCCGCGAGCATCACGATGAACGCGGCGCGCCAGGCCATGAAGCCGCTGTGCGCGCCGAACAACGGAGCTCCGACGATCATGGCGCCGCAGCGCGCGGCGTACAGGCCGATCGCCTCGATCGATCCGGGAGGTAGGTCGAGCGGATTCACGAGAGGCCGAACCCCACGATCTGGCCGAGCACGCGCTCGGTGTAGTCCTTCAAGATCGACATCGCCGGCGCGAGGAGGAGCAGCGCCACGAGCATGACGGCGAGCATCTTCGGAACGAGCGCCATCGTCTGTTCCTGCACCGACGTCAGAGCTTGGAAGATGCTCACGAGGAGGCCGACCGCGAGCGCCACGATCAACGCAGGGCCGGCCAGGAGCAGCGTCGTCCACATGAGGTCGCGGACGAGGTCCGAGATAGTGATGTCGAGTTCCATCTGCTCCTCAGGTGGTGACGAAGCTCGTCACGAGCGACTCGCACACGAGTCGCCAACCGTCGACCAGCACGAAGAGCAGGATCTTCAGCGGCGTCGAGATCATCACGGGCGGCAACATGAACATGCCCATCGAGAGCAAGATGCTGGACACGACCAGGTCGATGACGAGGAACGGCAGGAAGATGAGGAACCCCATCTGGAACGCCGTCTTCAGCTCGCTGAGGACGAACGCGGGCACGATCACGCGTGCCGGCAGTTCCGAGATCTCTCCACGGGTCGCCTCGGGGACTTTGGCGAGGTCCGCGAAGAGCTGGAGCTCGGACCGACGCGTGTTTGCGACGAGGAAACCGCGCATTTCCGACCACGCCGAGTCCATCGCGACGTCGGAGGGGATCTCGCCGGACTTGTAGGGCGCCCAGGCCTTCTCGTGGATGCGCTCCGCCACGGGCGCCATCACGAACGCAGTCAAGAAGAGCGACAGACCCAAGATCACCGGGTTCGGCGGCAACTCGTTCACGCCGATCGCGCGGCGCACGAACGAGAGAACGATGACGATGCGCGTGAAGCTCGTGACGGTGACCAGCACCGCGGGGAGCAAGGACAGCACGGTCAGGAGCACCGCGATCTCGACCGCGGTCGACATGCGACCTTCGGAGGCCGCGCGCACCACGCCGTCGATTCCGGAAGCGAGATTGTCCGCGGCAGACGCGGGCGTCGACCCCATCATCTCGAGGTAGGACGGATTGATCAACATCACGAGAGAACCTCGTTGCGATCGACTCGGGCACCACCACGCAGCTTGGTGAGAATGTCGTGGAACCCCTTGATGCGCGGCCCGGCCGGCGCCGTGCCGATCGAGACCGCGGCGTCGATCTCGGCGATGAGACCGACTTCCTTGTCGCCCACTCCGAGTGCAAACGTCCTGTCGTAGCAGCGCACGACGCACACGCGCTGCTTGCCACCCAGCGAGAGCACGTCCACGACTTGGAGCGATCGTCGACCGGCGCTCGTGCGTGCAGCACCACCGATCACTCGGCGCAGGAGCCAAGCCATTCCGCCGAGGGCGACGAGGAGCGTCGCGCACACGAGGATGTAGCGGGTCAAGTCAGGACCGACGCGGCCAGAGGCCGTGGCGATCTCTTCGAGCAAAGCGAAATGGGGAACCATGGCTTGGTCCCCCACTCAGGCAACGTGCGTGCCAGCTTCAAGAACCGCGCTGCGAGGCCGCTAAACGCGGCGTTTCTCGAGTCAACTGTTGCGCGTCCCGACAGGTGTCGCGTTTCGCGACAGGCGGTCAGGCCTCGACGTCGAGCGAACCGCTGGAGTCGCTCGGCCGGGTCAGGTGCGACAGTCGATCGCGCCCCGCTCGCACGCGCTCGAGCGCTTCACCGGTCTCGCCATGGCGAAGCGCGGCACGCTCGCGAACGCACGCGTGCAGGTCGATCACGCGTGCGAGGTCGGCCGGGGCGACTTCGCGAGTCAGGCGGGCGAGTGCGGCCGCGACGCGACCGCCGGCGAACTCGACGGCCGCCGCGTCGAACTTCTTGGCGTCGAGAGCCTCGAGGAGTTCGCTGAGGCGCGATTCCGCATCCCGGCTTGCGCTCGGATCGGTCACGTCGTGCCTTCGTCGATGCGACGCCACGCATCGTGCAGCCGCGCGAGAACTACGCGCGCTTCCTGCGCCGGAGCCACATCGCGAGTCGCCATCGCAGCGCGGATTCGTGCGCCCACGAACTCGTACAGGGCGATCGTCGTGCCCGACAGTTCGGGCGCCTTCTCAGGGTCGATGGCCAAGCTCAGTTCCGTGA
>JAYTBY010000479.1:0-7761 GCA_043736755.1 Planctomycetota bacterium
GTCGAAGCCGATGAGCACTGCTTCTCGATCATCAAGGCAGCATCCGCCAAACAAAGGCGATGCGACGAGGACGGCCTTGTCAGGCACCCGGACGCTTACACTCGATCCAGCACGACCGCGTGACGCCGCGGAGCAGGTCGCGACGGCCGACTCGAACCGCTCGCCGCGCTTCTTCGTCGACGAATCGGCCCTGACCCACGGGCGCGCGCACGATGGCGCACTTGGCGCTGGACGATCTGCTTGCCGGAGCGCAGTAGGCGCGGCCCTCCCCGGCGCGGAATGCCCGAGAAGACCGCGAGGTCTCCCGGAATTCCCCGACCTTCCCGGGCTCGGGCGACGACTGGGAGTCGTGAACACCGCCTGGCGCCACGACTTCAGCCGCTATCCGCAGCCTGATGCGCGCTCCGCCCCGTTCTGGCGGGGTTATAATGGCCCGCGCGCCTCAGGTCCGCGCGAAGAGCGAACAGGCATCTCCGTGAATTCGACGCCGGACGAGACGGAACTCGGGGGGCGCGCAGCGGACCCTGCTGCGTCAGCCCGAGCCCCGTCCGAGCGACCATTCGCCGACGATCTCGTCCTGACGCGCGCGACCCTGGCCGGCGACGAGGTGGCCATGGCGTGCCTCGTGCGGCGTCTGGCCTGCCTGCCGCGGATCCTGGAGGCGCTGTCGGCGCGGTTGGGACGCCCGCTCGACGAGCAGGAACTCGAGGACCTGGGCCAGGAGACGCTCGTCCTGGCGTGGCGCAAGCTCGCCACGTTCACCGGCGAGGCGCGGCTCGAGACCTGGAGCTACGGCCTCGCGCGGCTCGAGCTGATGAACGCGATCCGCCGCAAGCGTCGGCGCCCGGATTTCCAGGCGGAATCGGCCGATCACGAGCCCGCGGACGTCGAGCCCGCTGCCGCACCCGGGCACGACCGCGAGTTCCTGCTCGCCGCCGTCGCGCGCCTCGACCCGGGCGAGGGCGAGACCGTGCGCCTGAAGCACTTCGAGGACCTCACGTTCGAGGAAATCGCCGCGCGGCTCGGCATCACCTCGAGTACCGCCAAGACACGCTACTACCGCGGGCTCGCTCGGCTTCACGAGCGGTTGCGCGGGAAGGTCGGGGTGGCCTTCGCATGACTTCTGCCGTGAGACACGAAGACTTCCTCCGCCGACTTTCGACCGGCGATCTCAGCTCGGAATGCGACGAGGCTCGCCGCCACTTCAGCGAGTGCGCCGGCTGCCGCGAACGCTGGCGCCAGATGTCGCGCCTGATCGAGGAGCTCGAAAGCGCCGACTTCGAGCGCCGCGACGTCCTCGCGGGGGTGGGAAAACCGAGGCAGCGCGACACCGAGCGCGCCTACCAGGCCGGTGTCACGGCCGGGGTCGCGTCCGCCCGCGCGACGACGCGCCGACCGGTGCGTGCACGACCGCGCCTAGCCCTGCTGTGCACCGCCGCGGCCGCGTTGCTGTGCGCCGCGTTCTTCGTGGTGCGCGCGTGGACGGGCGACCGCTACACGACCGGTCACGGGCCCATGCTCGGCACGAGCGGTCTCGCGATCCTCGACGACGACGGCGTCCTCGACGCGGACGGCATCGTGATCCAGTATCCTCCCAGCGCGATGCCGAGCTTCGGGCTCGTGCTCGAAGGATGGTCCTCCGAAGGCAAGCCCGTGACCGAGAGCCTGAGAATCTGGGAAGCGCGCTGGCGTCCGGATCCGCGACTGCTGGAACGATTCGCGGGCCCGGTGAAGCTGCGCGTGCAGCCACTCGGCATGGACGGGAGCGAGTCTGGATCCGCAATCGAGCGGGAATTCTTGCTCTCGCCCTGATCGTGACTGCTGCGGGCGCGCAACAGGCACACTCTCGAACGAGCGTTTCGTCAGGTGCTCAGGCGCAGGATCGGGGCAATCTGCAGGCAGCCCTCACAGATCTGGGTGGGCGCTACGAAGCGCTCGATGTCTCTGAACCCCAGTCGATCGACGCGTTCCTGGCGAGCGCCGTGGTCGCGCGCGCGGCCGCGGTCGGAGCGTCGGACCTCGAACGAGCGGCCCTCGAGCTCTTGTGCGCGCGCGGGCTGACCGAGGTCGGTCGCAGCGCGGAGGCCGAGGCCGTCCTGCGGGCCGCGATCGCGTCGACGCAAGGCGCCAGCCGCCCGCGCGCACTCCTCTACATCGACCTGGCGGAGGCCTGCGTCCCGCGGCGTGAAGCCGCGGCCGTTCTCGACTTGGCCGCGCAGGCAGAGGCGTTGTGCGGTCCTCTGCCGGGTCTCGCGCGCGATCCCGAGTTCCGCTCCGGTCTCCTGCGTGTCCGCTGTCAGGCTTGGATCGACCTCGGCCGCCAGGAGCGGGTGGCCGACCTGGCGGCACAGCTGGCCGAGCTCTCACCGTCCCTTCCATCCGAATTACGCCAGCCGACGGCGCTCCAGCGCAGCAACGCGCTCCTGGCGCTCTCGGCCTGGGAGCCGCTGGAAGTGCTCGCGCGGGAAGAGCTCGCCGACGAAGAGCTGCCCTCCGATTACCGCGCCAAGTGGCATCTCCGGCGCGGGCATGCGCTGTCGGAGATCGCGCGCCTGGATGCGGGGCGGAGCGACGAGGCCCGGCGCGAGATCGATACGGCCGTGGAATCAGGGCAGCTCGAGGCGCACGAGCTCGACGCTGCGTTGCTGGGGCTGGCGGAGCTCGCAATCCGCCAGCGCGCACTCGAAGCCGCCGCCGCGCTGCTCGGGAAGTTCGCTGCGCGCCATCCCGAGCTCGCAGCGACGAACACGATGTCGGGAGCACGCGCAGCAGACCTGGCGGAGTTCGACGTCGAGCAACGTGCTCTCTTCGAATCCCTCGCGATCGAGCTGGCTCTGGAAAAGCCGACGAGTCAGGAAGAGCTCGCTGTGCTTCGTACTCGGGCCCACACGGCCCTCGCCGCGATGCGCGACGACTGGGTGCGCCGCCCGATCGTCCCGGGTGGGCAGGGCTTCCTCCTGTTCAGCGACGCACGTCTGCTCCTCGGCCAGCTCGCGCGTGTCGAGATCGCGTTGGAGGGTGAGCGCGTCGGGATCGAACGCGCGATTGCGGCACTGGCGCTGCTCCAGGGCGCCGGCACCGCGGCGCGGACGCTGGACCTGGGCCAGATCGATGCGGACCGTCTGCGTCGCGAGCTGTTGTCGGACGACGCCTCGCTGCTCGTGATCCTGCCGAACTCCCTGCGCACGCACGTCTTCGTACTGGAACCCGACGGCGCCTTGGCGACCGAAGGCGCGCCCCTCGAACGTCTCGAAGTCCTGCGCGGCGCGCACGCCAGGTGGCTCTTCAGCGCGCCCGATCCGGAGGCCGCGGATCGCGCCGAGGGTCTGCGCGCATCGGGAGGCCGCCTGCGCGACGCCCTGTTCGACGCGCGCGTGATCGCCGCGTTGCGTGCGCGTCCCGTCGTCGTCGTTGTCGGCACCGATCTCCTGGGCGGCCTTCCCATCGAAGCGCTCGACCTGGACGGGGGCCGCGCGTTCGGCACCGAGCGCGGCATCGCGCATGCACCTTCCTTGCCTCTCGCGGTCGCGCTCGCGACGCGCAGCCGCGCAGCGCGCGCGCCCGGGCCGTGGGACCTCGTCGTGTTCGGCGCGCCGGAGCACGCGGACTGGGTCAAGGAACGCTGGCCCGGCATCGCGCCCGTGCCCCTGGACGAATCGGAGTTGCGTGAGCTCGGGAGCGGTTTCGCAGCCGGGCGCGTGAACGTGCTGTCCGGACCCGCGGCCACGTTGGGTGGCTTGCGGCTCCAAGGACTGGAGTCGGCCAGCGTCCTGCAGATCGTCACGCACGGCGTGTTCGATGCCGCGCAAGACGATCCGGCCGGGCTCGTGGTTTCGCCGGACGGTTCAATGCTGGGCGTCGCGTGGCGTGCCGATCTGCGTACGCTCGCCGCTCCACGCATCGTGGCGTTGTGGGCCTGCGGGACGCAGCGCGGCCCGACGCGGTCCGGGGACGACACGGCTTCGCATCTGGGCGGAGCGTTCCTCGAAGCCAATGCGTGCAGCGTGCTCATCAGCCGCTCGGACGTCGCACTCGGGCCCACCCTGCAGATGGCACGCCGATTCGCGCGCGAGCTGGCTCGCGGCGAGCCGCCCGTCGAGGCCCTGCGGGCGGCGCGGGCCGAAGTCGCGCAGGACCCGAAGACAGTCGACCCGTTCTTCCACGCTCCGATCGTGCTCTACGGGGACCCCGGCCGGCGCAGCCCTGCAACCCCATACGCCCGGGACAGTGCGTCGGAGCAGCGAGCGCCGGAAAGCTCCGGCGGAATCGCGACCCCGATCGTCGTGGCAGCGGCGATCGCCGCCGCGGCTGTCGCCGCATGGGTTCTCGTGAGGCGCTTCGCACATGCCCGCGCTCGTCGTGCGCGGGCATGATTCGCCGTTGACCGGATCGTCAGTTCGAGATCACGCCCCCGGTCTGCTCGTCCGGGATCGGCAGGGGCACTCCGTTTTGCGAGATCGGGTTCGGCTTGCGGCGGATCACGATGGCGCTGGCGTGCACCGGGTTGGTGGAGAACGACTGCTGGCAAGGGAAAGACGAATTCTGGTCCTGCGGGTTCTTCAGCAACACGCTCTCCTCGCCAAACCCCGGCCAGTACTGGAGGAAGTCACCCGTGTGGCGTGCGATCCCGAACGTGTAGGTCGGTCCCGACTCGATGACCGCGAAGTTGGACGTCACGCGGACTTGTCGCACTTCGATGAAGCGCGGAACCACGGTGCAGTCCTGAGTTGCACCGACGGGGAGCTTGAAGCGGATGTCGTGGAACGTGAGGGTCGTGTCGACGATCGCCTGGGGCCATGCGATCCAATAGCGTTTGTCGATCAGGTTCGAGACGTTGTTGCCCGCGACACCCTGGAAGATCGTGACTTCGAGGCGGCGGTTGTCGGGTAGTCCCTGCGAAGCGAGCACCTCGTCCTGGAAGTTCACCTGGAACCGCATCTCCCTCACCTGGGGATCTGCGGGGACCGCGTCGTCGTCCAGGAACAGCACGTCGTAGTTCTGCACGGGCGCGAACAGGAAGACGTCCGCACCCAGGAGCCTCTCGACCGGTTCGAAGACGAAGAGATCGAGCTCCGCAGTGTTGGTCTCGAACGTCGGGATCACGAGCTCCAGGTAGGGCTCGTTCGCGAATCGCGCCAGGACGGGAGCGCCGGCGTTCGTCGGTCCCGCTTCTCCCATGTCCACGGTCGATTTCGCCCCAAACCAAGGCATCGATTGGATGGTGCCCGAGCTGGTGATGTACCACGGCGCGATGGACGAGGTCCTCGAGATGACCACGTCCGTGTCCCCGTCGGCGTCGTAGTCACCGGTCAGGATGCGCGAGGCCGTCGCATCCGATGCATCGAGCTCCCTCAGGTTCTCGACGCGCGTCGCCAGCCGCTTCAGGACCGCGAAGTGCGTCGTCCCCGTCGCGACCTTCGTGCCGATCCAGGCCAGCCGGTCGTTCTCGTTCGGCACGGCCAGCGCGGCGATCGCCTTCGACACGTATCCGGGACTCGGGCTGATGGCATCGACCGCGGCCAGGCTCGCCGAGCGGATCTCGACGCCCTGGGCCGAGAGCACGGCGATCTCGCTCGCCCCCGCGGGACCCCAGTCGACGAGCACGACGTCGAGGATGTCGCGCCCAACGTTGACCTCGAGGTTCGTCGGTCCCCCGTTGGCGCGCAGGATCAGCGTGCGCCCGTCGGACTTCACGCCCACGTAGTCGAGGCTGCCCGCCCCGTCGACGTTTCCCGTGCGCACGAGCTTGGCGTTGATCCAGGGCCCCTCGCTGAGGTTCGTCGGCGACTGGAACTCGAACGTCTCGGAGGTGAGCGCGTTGCGCGCGAGCAGGCACAGCCCGGTCGAGCCCACGAACGCCAGGGCCGCGATGTCGTTCGGACCCTGACCCGGCGCCGCATCGAAGTCGGCGCACGCGATCCCCGTGGTCAGGCCGCCGGCGCCCGTCCAGGGGCCGTCGAAGAACACGATCTGGTTGTCGTTCGGCCCGCCGCGCACGAACAGGTCAAGCCGCCCGTCACCGCTGGCATCGACAGCGACCGTGCGGTTCAGCACGCCCGGCGAGCCGAGCGCCGGATCCCAGGGAATCGTCCCATCGTGCTGGAACGTCTGAGCACCGGCCGAGGCTGCGAGAAGGACGACGGCGAGGACGGTCACCGGACGACGTGAGATAAGCATCGGAAGGTGTCCCCGCGGACGGGGCTCCATGGAAGGGTTTCGAGCGGAAGTCGTCGTCTCGCGACGCGGCGGTCGGAGGATTCCGGGAATCCCTCCCTTCCGAGGCAGTTGCAGCAGGCGCTCCCACGCGTTGCACACCCGGCGCGGAAGAGGACCCCCGGTGGAACGGTAGGAACCATTCTTCGCGCGTCGGACCTGCTGGCCCAGACTCGGGATCGCTTCCTTTCCCGGACTGGACGTGCGCCGACGCCCGCGTCTCGACGAAAGCGCGGAGCCGGCGCGAGGCCGGCTCCGCGACTTCATCCCCGTCAGGGCTTGCTGCGCCCGGGTCTCAGGGCCCGATCACGTAGGACAGCGCGTCGGTGAGCTGCGTGTTGTTCGGCGGCGCGAAGCCCGGGTCGCGCCCCCAGAACTGGCAGTGCACCACGGTGCCGGGGATCAGCAGCGACGGCTGCGGGTTGCCCCCCAGCGAGCCGACCGCGAACGCGTTCATGTCGATCGCGAAAACGCCGGAGCAGTCGTCCGGAGGAGGATTGCCACCGGTGACGACGCCGACCGAACGGTGGATCGGCGAACCGACGCACATCGTCCCGCCCTGGAACGGGAAATTGGCGGCGCCGTTGAAGCTGTAGAAGAGCTGCCCGGCCTTGTTGTTGATCGCGTTCACGGCCGCGACCGTGAATCCGCTGCCGGACGTCGCGCTGGGCGTCCCGAACGCCGCGATCGAGGGCGTGCAACCCAGGCTGTTCACCTTCGCCGTGCAGTAGATCGCACCCCCGAACTGGTCGTTCAGGTACACGTCGCGATTGCTGTTCGTGTTCGGCGGCGCGAGGTTCATCGCATCCGAGAAGTAGCCGACGAAACGCGCGTCCTCCGACGCCGACGGGTTGTAGGAGGACTCGTCTGCCTCGACGCCGTTCGCCAGCCGGCTCGCGCAACGCACCGTGCCGGTCTGCATGTCCTTGACCATGACGTCGTAGCGGCCGGCCGTATCCGGAGGCGCCAGGTTCGAGGCACCGCTGATGAACGTCATGAACCGGCCGTCGCCTGAGGCGAGCCCACCCAGGCTGTGGAAGTTGCCCACGACCCCGGCGGCGCTCGCGCTGCACAGCGCGGTCTGGCCAAGCGAGATGTCACGCCGGTAGACGTCCATCATCCCGTTCGAGTCCCCGGCCGCGAGGACGCCATCGGTCTGCATGCCGACGAATCGTCCGTCGTTCGAGATCGAGTAGCCGAGGGTCGAGGATGCGACCTGCACTCCACCCGACGTCACGCTCGCACGAACCGTGGAGCCCACGAAGACGTCACGGACGAACACGTCGGTCTGACCACCGTTCGCGTCCGGGGTCACGAGGTTGGTCGATTCCCCGTGGAATTCCACGAACCGGCCGTCGTTCGACGGATGCGGATAGAGGGAATGGCCGTTGCCGATCGCGGTCCCTCCCGTGTTGACGCTCACCAGGATCGTGTTGGCGCCCGAGGGGGAATCACTGCGGAAGATCTGCACGGGGCCGAAGGGCGGTAGACCCGGGGCCAGGTTGTTCGCCTGGCTCTCGTAGACGACCCGCGCTCCGTTCGGCGAGA
>JAYTBY010000480.1:0-17720 GCA_043736755.1 Planctomycetota bacterium
GAGGCACCCGTGATGCGCAGGCCCGACGACAAGCGCGAGTAGTTGCCCTGGAGTCGCATGGTCACGGCAGAGAGGTTCTTCTGCGCGTTCATCGAGGCCAGGTTGGTGTTGACGATCAACGACATGGGTTCAGGTCCTGAGTGTGGTTCCGGGGGTCCCCGACCTCTTCCCTCCCTTGGGTAGATGGTCTCGAGGCTCACTTAGGGTTCTCGGAGGCCTTCGCGGCCGCTTGAGCGCCTTCTCCTTCCCAAATCCGGGAGGATCTCGCCGGACCAAGGCATCCGCTGATCGAGTCGGGAAGCGTTTCTGCCGATCGGAAAACTCTTCCGATGGAACTCCCTCCGACCACGACCCGCGACGCGGCACCCGATCTCGGCTTGGTGGGCCGCTCGGCCGCACTGCTGCGCGTCCGTGACGCTGTAGAGAAGGTCGCGCGCGCGCCCCGCACCACCGTGCTGATCACGGGCGAATCGGGAACGGGCAAGGAACTCGTCGCACGCGCGATCCACGCGCGCTCGAACCGCCGCGCGGGTCCGTTCGTCGCGGTGAACTGCGCCGCGCTCTCGGCCGAGCTCTTCGCTTCGGAGTTGTTCGGCCACGAAGCGGGCGCGTTCACCGGCGCGCTGCCGAAGGGTCGCAAGGGCCTGCTCGCCGCCGCCGAGGGCGGGACGTTGCTGCTCGACGAGATCGGCGAGCTCGGTCCGGCCGTCCAAGCGCAGCTCCTGCGCGTTCTGCAGGAACGCGTCTACCGCCCAGTCGGTGGCACGCACGACGTCCCGATGGACGTGCGCATCGTGGCCGCGACGCACCGAGATCTGCAGGAGCTGGTCGCCACGGATCGGTTCCGCGAAGACCTCTGGTACCGACTCAACGTCGCATCGATCCACCTGCCCCCGCTGCGCGAACGCGCGGGCGACGTGCCGGATCTGTGCCGTCACATCCTGGACCGCATCGCGATCGACCACGGATCCGAAGCGATAACGATCGCCGCGGATGTGCTGGGTGACCTCGGCCGACGCGAGTGGCCGGGGAACGTGCGCGAGCTGGCGCACGCGCTGGAACGTGCCGTGATTCGCGCGGGCGGCGCGCATATCGAGCGCGAGCATCTCTCCTGCGACACGTCCCCCGCAGAGCGTCCCGCGAACACCACGGGCGAAGGTCGGATCGTCCTCGAGGTCGAGGGTCTCTCGATCCAGGCCGTCGAACGCTCGCTCATCGCGCGCGTGATGAGCGAGTCGAAGGGCAATCGATCTCTCGCAGCACGCACGCTCGGCCTGCACCGCGCGACCCTCTACGGAAAGCTGCGCGCGCACGGCCTCGCGGCGCCGGTCGGCTGACACAGCGCTCCGGACGATTCGTTCCGTCCGCCGCCGTTCGTTTCCGGTCCACCGCGAAAGAAAAGCGCGACCCAGCCTTTCTGGCCTCAAGCGATCGGCGGTCCATGACGAAAGTCCTTACGTCCCGACCACCCGCATGGAAACGACACACCAATCCCCGCGCTGCGACGTGAACGATTCGCTGCGCACCCGGAAAGCAACGACCCGAGGGGGAAGCGCATGAGCGCCGATCCCAGCGAGTCGGGTGCGTCGCAGGGCGACGACCTCTTCGACCTGCCCAGCGAGGCGCCGGAGACGCGTCAACTCGCGCCGGCGCAATCCTCGGCGGCGAGCATGGATGTGGAGAAGCCTGCGTCCGCGCTCCCGCGACGCACGCCGTCCACGAGCGCGGCGGGGCCGCTGCTCACCAACGTCGAGTCGAGCTCCGCGGGAGTCCAGGAGCAGATCCGCACGCGACCGAGCACGGCCGCGCCGGCCGCGCCCCCGGTCGCCGCGACCACGCCGAAGATCCGGAAGATCACGTCACGCACTGCGATGTGGATCGCGTTCGGCGCGCTCGCCCTCGTGAACGGAGGGGTCCTCGGTTTCATCGTGGTGCAGGACAGAGGTACGCCGAGCAAGACGGGCGAGCACACGACGTCGAGCAATCCCCTGATGGAGGCGAAGCACGACGCAACTTCGGCCGCTCTGTCCGACGACGAGCACGCCACGCAGGACGAGCACGCTCTGAGCGCACAGCACTCTTCACCGCCGGCTGCCAAGTCCGAGTCGAAGCCGCCGGTACCTGACGTCGACCTGCTCGAGGCCGCGAACGCTGCTTTGAAGGCGGCGCGTGACGACATGGCGTCTGGGCGCCGCGGTACCGCACGTGGGCGGCTCGCACGAGTCGGGCTCGCGATCGACGCGATTCAACCTTCCGCGCGCACAGCGGTCCGCGCCGAAACTGCCCTCCTGCTGGCGCAGTGCATCCAAGCCGACGCCGATGAAGCAGCGAGGATCAAGTGAGCATCCTCGCGACAATCCTCATCCTCGCCGCGGCTCAAGCGCCCACGACGGACATCGCCGTGAGCGAGGTCGAGGGCGAACTCGTGGTCGACCTCGCGGCCACCGCCGTCGATCCGCTGGAACTCCTGCATCGATTCGCCCGCGAGTCCGGCCGCCGCGTGGAAGGCGACGAACTTCTCTTGGGGCGACCCCGACTCGACGTCGCTCTCGCAGGACGCTCGCTCGAGAGCGTGCTCGAACTCGTCGGTCATGCGACGCGCACGCGTATCGCACTGACGCGTCGCACCATCACGATCATGCCGGAGCACGCGCTTTCCGACACCGCCGAGTTGGATCTCGATGCGGAAGCGGCCTGGGTCTCCCTGCTGCGGGACTTCCCGGGCGACGAGGTCGCACGCGTAGCTCGCGTCGAGCTCGGCCACCTACAGGAGAAGCTCGGCCACGAGGACGCGGCGCTCGCGCACTACGACGCTGCCGTTGTCGATCCGACCAATACACCCGCGTCCGAGCGCGCTCTGCGAGCGGCCGGTGCGTTGCTCTTGGAGCGCGGCGATTGGAGCGCGGCGATGCGTCGCTACTCGCGTCTGGCGCAGTCCTCGGCGGACGAGCGCACGCAGATCGAGGCTCGGCTCGCCATCGCGCACGCCTTGGCGGAGCAGGGTCGTGGCGCGGAAGCGCTGGCCCTCATCGACGTCATCGATCTCTCCTACCGACCGATCTCGGCGGAGGAAGTGGCCGAGCGCGGCCTCTCGCGCGCACGAGCGCACATGGCCGCAGGTCAAGCCACGGAGGCACTGCACGAGCTCGACAAACGTGCAGCGTCCGATCCGCGCCTCGGTGGACGGATCGACGACCTCTCCTTGCGCGCCCGCGCACTCGAAGCACTCGATGCGCCGCTGGAAGCTGCGCGCGCATGGATCGCCTGCTCGAGCGTCGCGGCACCCGCGCACCGCGGCGATGCGCTACTCGCTGCCGCGCGTCTTTCCGCCGCCGGCGGTGACGACATCGCCGTTCTGTTCATCGAGCGTTTGGCGCAAGCGACCGCGCGCGCGGATGAGGTCACGCGTCTGGCGGATTCGGCGCGGGAACGCCTCGGTATCGATCCCGACGCGCGCGGCCTCGCGCGACTCGAAGAACGCTGGCGCACGCGCTCCGTGCTTCCCTCGCGCGAGCGAGCAGCACTGGCCGTCGAGCTCGTCACTGTGCTCGCTCGCGAGCGCGGCGCGGATGCGGCCACGACGGTGGCGCGCGAAGCACAGGAAGAACTCCCGGGTCCCGAAGCGCGTTCGATCCGGAGCGCTTTGGCTTCCGCGTACGAGTCCGAGGGCGCGTGGGCCGAAGCCGCGCGCGTCTGGGGTGGACCCTCACGATGAACATGCGCACTCTCCGCCTCGACTCACGCGCTGGCCTGACGGCACTGGCCACGCTCGTCATCGCGGCGACGGTCGGCGCGAACCATGGCCGCTCCGTCGGCGATGGACTCGGCGACATCTCGCAGCGTCTACGCAACGGCGACCGCGCTGCGATCGACGAACTCCTGGCGCGCACGCGCCCGTCCCCCGTCGACATCGAGGAATCCCAGGCTCGCATCGCCGGTCTTCGCGCCGAGATCGAGCGACTTGAACTCCGTCGTGGCGCGCGCCCCGTGTTCCCGCTGGCCAACGAAAAACCCGTGCGCCGTTCGGACTTGGATCTCGAACGCGCCGGTGCCGATCGCGTGGCGGCCCTGCGCGAGTCACGCGCCTGGTTGCGCGCTGGCGATCCCGAGCGCGCGTTGGCCGCTTTGCCGAGCGCGACCTCAGCCGCGGCAGACAAGGACGCTGCGCTGTACCTCGAGGCGCGCGCGCTCGAGGACCTCGGCCGCAGCGCGGAAGCTCTCGACGCGTACCGTCGCGTCGTCGCCGCGACCGAGTCCGTGACGCTGCGCGCGCGCGCAACTGCCGATGTCGCCCACATCGAGTGGCGCGAGAAGTCGTCGAAGGGTCAGGAGGGACGCCCGTGAGCACCGCTGTCCTCCCCTCTCTCGAGCGCAACGACTTGGCGCTGGTCGTGTCCGAGCTCACGGCGATCTCCGAGAACTTGCTCGCGAGCTACGCGCGCCTCGCGCGGCACGCCGAGCGCGTCGAGAGCGAGCTCGTGGTCGCCAACACGGAGTTGGCGCGTCGTGTCGCCGAAGTCGATGCCCTGCGACTTCACCTGGACGCCGTTCGCCGCGCCCTGCCGTGCGGAGTCGTGGTCCTGCGTGCGGATGGTGCGATCGCGTCGGTGAACCCGCGCGCGCTCGCCCTCCTAGGGTGCGACGAGTCCCAACTGCCCCACTGCGGCCAGGCCCTGCTCGCGGCCGCGTCGGTCGAGGAGTCGATCCAGCAACACGCACTCGCCGACGGATCGTGGCGGGTCCTCGCTGTGCGCCGCTCTCGACTCCCCGGTCCCGTCGAAGGCGGCGCGGTCATCACGATCGACGATCGCACGGAAGAACGACGCCTATCTGCCGAGCTCGCGTCCACGTCGAAAATGGTCGCTCTCGGCACCATGGCCGGCGGGATCGCACACGAGGTGCGCAATCCACTCAACGCGGTCCGTGGCTTCGCTTCACTTCTCTGCCGTGAGCTCGATGCAGAGAGCCGCGCGCATCGATTCGCTCGCCGTATCCAACAAGGCGTCGACGAGGTCGAGGCGATCGTCGCGAGCCTGCTCGGGTTCGCGGCTCCTGAGAAGCTCGTGCGCGAAAACGTCCCGACCGAGGCGCTCGTCGCCGAGGCCATCGGTCTGGCGCTCCAGGAACAGTCCGCGCGTGCCCATCTGTGGTCGATCGCAACAGAGATCGACGTCACCGAGATCCGCATCGACCGCATCAAGATGCGGCAAGCACTGCGCAACCTCGTCGCCAACGCCATCCAGTCGCAACCGACCGGTGGCCGGGTCGTCGTCGAGATCAAAGCCGTTCTCGAGTCGGTCGAGCTGCGCGTCCACGATGCCGGCCCCGGCCTCGCGCCCTTCTTGCGCGGTCGCGTCGGCGAACCGTTCCTCACAACGCGCGCCGAAGGCACGGGCCTCGGACTCGCGCTCGTCCACGCGATCGCCGCCGTTCACGGCGGTCGCTTCGAGATCCTCACTACGCCTGGCCCTCTGGGCGGCGTCGACGCACGCCTGCGCATCCCTCGGAAGTCCTGAAAGAACGTCATCGCATGCCCATTCAACGCATCCTGGTCGTCGACGACGACGCGCTCAGCCGTGAGTTCCTCGTCGAGGCCGTGGCCGCACTCGGTTACCACCCGATCGAAGCCAAGGACGGACAGGAGGCGCTCGCGCGCGCTGTTTCCGAGAGTCCCGATCTCCTGCTCACGGACCTGCGCATGCCGGGCATGAGCGGCATCGAGCTCGTGCAGAAACTGGCGACTATCCTTCCTGGACTGCCGTCGGTGCTGATCACGGCGCAAGGAACGATCGAGACGGCCGTGCAAGCGATCAAGCACGGCGCCTCCGACTTCCTGGTGAAACCGTGCACTCCGGAAGCGCTCGAGGTCGTCATCGAACGCATCGATCGAACGCGCCGACTGGTGCGCGAGAACGAGTACTTGCGCTCCGAAGTGAGCCCCGCGAGCCCCGAGATCGTCGCTACGAGCCCGCTGATGCTCGAGACGATCCTCTCGGCGCAGCGACTCGCGCGCAGCAAGGGCACGGTGCTCGTCACGGGGGAGAGCGGCACCGGCAAGGAGCGCATTGCGCACCTCATCCATCAATCGAGCCCGCGCAAGACCGGTCCGTTCATCCGCGTGAACTGCGCCGCGTTGCCCGACGCTCTTCTCGAGTCGGAACTCTTCGGACACGAGCGCGGCGCCTTCACCGGCGCACACAAATCGAAGGAAGGCCGCTTCGAGCTGGCCGATCGCGGCACATTGCTCTTGGACGAAATCGGGGAGATCCCGTTGTCGTTGCAAGCAAAACTGCTGCGGGTCCTCGAGGAGGAAGAGTTCGAGCGCGTGGGCGGAACGCACACGTTGAAGGTCGACGTGCGCATCGTGGCGACGACGAACCGCGATCTGGGCGCCGATGCACGCGCGGGCAAGTTCCGCGAAGACCTCTACTACCGCCTGCACGTCCTGCCGCTGTCGGTGCCGCCTCTGCGCGAACGCCCCGAGGACATCGTGCCCCTCGCGCGTCACTTCGCGGCAGTGTTCGCGCGCGACAACGGCCTCGACACGCCCACGTTCACGGAAGCAGCGCTGGATCGGCTGAAGGGTTGGCGCTGGCCGGGCAACGTACGCGAGCTCGAAAACGTGATCCAACGCGCGGTTGTGATGCTGCGCAGCTCGCAGATCGACGCGCCCGACGTGTCGTTCACCGGCTCGAGCACCCGTCAGGAAGCAGCGCCGGTCGACGCACCCGCGCCGGCTGCGCACCTCGGCGCATCGCTCGCCAACCGCACGTTGGAGGAAGTCGAACGTCTTTCGATCCTCGCGACGATCGATTCCGCGCGCGGCAACAAGACCGAGGCGGCGCGCCGACTCGGTGTCACGGCGCGAACCCTCTCGAACAAGATGAAGTTGTGGCACGCCACGGGCCTCGTGAGCTGAAGGGAGAACGATATGAGCGAAGTAACCAACGGTAGTGAAGTCCTCTCGCGGCTCATGTCGGCCGCACTGGTGCGCGATCGCGTGCTGGCCGAGAACATCGCCAACCAGAACGTTCCGGGCTACCAACGTCGGGTCGTCAGTTTCGAGGAACTGCTGCGTCAACGAATCGATGCTGGCCGCACGCACGCAGACGTGAAGCCTCTGATCTCGATCGACAAGTTGAGCCCTGCCGGGCCCGACGGGAACAACGTCAGCCTCGAACTCGAAACCAACACCATGCGTGAGAACCGCCTGACGTACGAAATGTATGCCGCGATGCTCCAGGCGCGCCTCGGCATGACCCAATCCGCCATCACGGAAAGTCGCTGACCATGGACGCACCCTCCAACATGTTCCAGGGTCTTCGTGCTTCGGCGTCCGGCATGTCAGCCGAACGCGCGCGCATGGACGTCGTCGCGAAGAACTTGGCCAACGCCCAGGTCACGCGCATGCCCGATGGTTCTGGTCCCTACCGCCGTCAACTCGTGCGCTTCAGCACGGTGATGAGCAAGGAGGCCGACAACAGGAAGGAGGCGATCGGCGTGCGCGTCGATGGCGTCGTGCCCGACATGGTCACGCCGCTCGTCGTCGTGCACGAGCCTGGTCACCCGGACGCCGACTCCGAAGGCATGGTGAGTTATCCGAATGTCCAAGCCACCTCCGAGATGGCGGACTTGATCACGGCGGTGCGCGCGTACGAAGCCAACGCGAACGCGGCCGAGAGTTTCGTCCGCATGGCCGAACGCGGCCTGCGACTGGCTCAGTAACCAACGAAAGATCCTCCTACCCATGACCCAGAAAATCGGTGACTCGGCTTCTGCTGCGCGCACGGCCATCGAGTCCGCGCTACGTCGGCACGCCGAGGCCTCGGCTCGCGTTCGCGAAGCCGCGCTGACCGAGACTCAGTCGGTGAAGGGCAGCGACTTCAAGTCGGCTCTGATGAAGGGCATCGAGGAGATGGATGCCAATGCGAAGTCACCCGACTCCATGGTCAACGAGGTCGTCACCGGCAACACCACCGACTTCCACGCGGTCGCGCTGCGCCTGAAGGAGTCGGAGCTGTCGTTCCGTTACTCGATGGAAGTCCGCAACAAGTTCGTCGACGCCTACCGCGAAATCATGCGGATGAGCGTGTGAGGTAGAACGACATGAAGAATCTCCTCGAATCGGCACGTTCCGGTTGGTCCGCACTCGGTGCGGGCCCGCGCGTCGGCATCGTGCTGTCCGCGGTCGCAGCGATCGGACTCTCGATCTTCGCGGCGCGTTGGACCTCGCAGCCGACCTTCGAAATCCTCTACTCGGGGCTCGAAGCTCGCGAGGCTGGCGCAGTGCAGACGGCTCTCGCCACAGCCGACATCCGCTACCGCGTCAGCCAACCACCTGGCCCGTTCATGATCCACGTGGATGGTGAGCAGTACTACGCGGCACAGAACGCCGTGGCCCTAGCGGGCGCGCTAGACCGCGCTCCCGAGGGAATCGGCGGTGTCGCCGGCGGTGCGTCGCAGGTGTTCATGTCGGCGCAGGAGCGCGCACAATCGGCGCTGAAGCGTGAGTGGCAGGAACTCGAGAAGCAGCTCGAGGAACTGTCGTTCGTCGAGCGCGCTCGCGTCAGCACGTCCATCCCCGATCGAAGCCCGCTGCGCAAGCCTGAACCGCTCACCGTCGCGGTCACCTTGACCCTGCGCGGTCGCGTTGAACTGACTCAGGCTCAAGCAACCTCGGTCGCGCGCCTCGCGCGTTTTCGCTTCAACGTGCCGTCGGGAAACGTTCTCGTGACCGACCAAGACGGCCGATCTCTCGTCGAGGAGGGTGCCACCGGTGGCGAGTCCGCGGTCGCGCAGGAACTCTTCGATCACGCACGTCGGAGCGACACGGAGCTCGAGCGCAAGGCCAACGACGCGCTCCGCCGTGTGTTCGGTCCGGACCTAGCCC
This sequence comes from Planctomycetota bacterium, assembly GCA_043736755.1. Taxonomy (GTDB): domain Bacteria; phylum Planctomycetota; class UBA1135; order UBA1135; genus JAEUHZ01. The sequence goes on from JAYTBY010000480.1 coordinate 8,891, forward strand.
ACGTCGTCGTGACGTCGAGCTGGAAGCAGGAAGACATCGAGAGCGTCAAGGAGACGGTCGACCCGAAGAACAAGGCCGTGGTCTCGGAGACGTCCTCGAAAACCAGCTCACCCACCTCGATCGCCGGCGCATCGAGCGGGCTCGACGGCAGCGCGTCGGGCTTCCTCGCAGGCCCGGATGCGGAGAGTTCGGCGGAAACGACGGTCGCCAACGCGACGACCAGCGAGTCCACCAAGAGCACAGTCGTGGGTCGCGGCTCGGAATTGCGCCGCAGCCATGCGCCTCGGCTCGAGCGCCTGTCCTTGTCCCTGTTCCTCGACGAGAGCTTGAAGCCGAGCCTCGCCAGCGTCGAATCTGCCGTGAAGAGTGCTGTCGGCTTCGATACGGCGCGCGGCGATTCGTTCTCGGCGATGACCGCCCCGTTCGCCGGCATCACCCGCGACGGCGAAGGCAAGGTCGTCCCGCCGGTGGCCACCGTGGTCGAGGCACCCAGCCGGATGATGGAACTGCTGACGCGCCGCGGCGTCGAGATCGCAGTCGCAGGTGCTCTGCTCTTCCTCTTGATCAAGGTGCTGCGCAGCGGCAAACGCTCGGCCGCGGCTCCGGAGCAAAGGCCGGAGAACGTCGACGAGGACCGATGGATCGAGATGCTCGCGCGCACGCGCGTCGAAGACTTGGCCAAGACCGATCCCGAACGCCTGGGCGAGATCCTCTCGCGCTGGGCGGCCGAGGAAGACACCACGCGCGAGAAACGCGCCCTCCAAGGGTCCGCCCGATGAGCACGAAGACCGCCTCGGCGCCGACCGGCGCACAACGCGTCGCCGCGTTGCTCTTGTCCCTCGATTCCGAGTCAGCCGCTGCGCTGCTCAAGACGTTGGCGCCCGACGTCCTCCCCCGCGTCGCAGACGCGATGACGGCGATCGAGGCCGAAGGTCCCGACGCCGAAGTGCGCACACAGATCTGGCGCGACCTCGTGCGCGAGCTCGAGAATGGACATGTCGAGCATCCGCGAGCGCGCGACGAGGGCGAGCTGGCGCAGTTCCTCGAGATCGGCATCGGCCGAGAGCGCGCCACAGCGGTCCTCGCCGAGATGCGTGAACGTCGACGCGTCGAACGACCATTCGTCGCCGTCGAGAGCGCGACGCCCGCTCACATCGCGAAGGCACTCGAGGCCGAATCCACCGCAGTGCGTGCCCTCGTGATCGGCAATTTGCCGCCCAAGTTGTCTGCCGGCGTCATGGGCAGCTTCGATCCCGAGGAATCTCTGCGCATCGTTCAACGACTCTCGAAACAGGGCGCGCCGCGGCGCGAGACGATCGACTTGGTCGCGAAGAACATCGCGGCCGCCGTCGAGCGAATAGCTTCCGAACCGAAGAAGCCGCGCGCGGAGGACCGCTTGCGCTCGATCGCCGACATCCTGAATCGCGGTGACAAGGAGCTCGGCCGCAGCGTGCTCGCAGGGCTCGAAGAGTCCGACAAGCCCGTCGCCGAGGGCATCCGCGAGATGATGTTCACTTGGAGCGATCTCGCCAATCTCGATCGACGCGCGATGCAGAAGGTCCTCTCGACCGTCGAGACCGACAAGCTCGCCATGGCCCTGAAGGGCGGGCCGCCCGAAGTTGAAGAGAACGTGCTGGCCAACCTCTCGCAGCGCGTGCGCGACATGGTTGCGGACGAGCGCGAACTGCTCGGCCCGCGGCCACGCGCCGAGGTCGACGCCGCTCGGGCCCAGCTCATGAAAGGCATCCGGCCGTTGGTCGAGTCGGGCGAACTATCGGCTCAAGGATCCTCGGAAAGCCTGGTGAGCTGACCATGGACACCGACGTCGAACACCGAACGGAGCCTGGCCTCACGGTCCGACTCAACGCGCTGCCGACGGCTCTGCGTGTCGTCGAACCCGCTGAAGTCCGGGCACGCTCCGAGGCGGAAGCTCGTGCGCACGCCCGCGGAGTCGCCGAGGGCGAGGAGCGCTTCATCTCCGGAGCGCTGATCCGCGTCGATCTCGCCGTCGAGGAACTGCGCATCGCGCGCGAATCGTCGGATCGCGCCGTCATCGAAGATACAACCCGCCTCGCACTCGCCATCGCGCGTGAGATCGTGCGCACCGAGATCGACGCCGGCCGGTACGACATCCAGCGCATCGTCCGCGAAGCGCTGGCTGCCTCGGGCGCCGGCCGCGCAGCGTGCGTCGTCCACCTGAACCCCATCGACATCGAGCGCCTGGCGGATGTCCCCTTCCGTTCTGCGACCCGCCTCGAGAGTGATCCCGAAGTCGCTCCGGGGGACGTCCACGTGTCGACACAACGAGGCACGTTGGTGCGCGACGTCGACGCAGCTCTCGCCAATCTGGCCGAACGATTCCAAGAGGAATTGCTGTGAAAAGGCTCGATTTCGAGATCGCTGAGCGTCACGTCCGTGCGTCCTGCGCCCCGGCCTATCGCGGCCGCGTGGAGCGCGTTTCGGGCGTGCTCGTCGAAGCCCACGGCGTTCCCGCTGCGGTCGGCGAGACCTGTCGAATCCGACGTACGAATGGCGCATCGGTCGACGCCGAGGTCGTCGGCTTCGACGGCGCTCGCACGCTGTTGATGCCGCATGCCGAACTGGCCGGCGTCGGTCCGTCGCAAGAGGTCGTCGCGCTAGGCCGTCCTTTCGCCGTGCCGGTCGGCGATGTGCTGCTCGGTCGCGCGGTCGACGGCTTCGGCCATCCGATCGACGGCAAGGGACCGCTCGGCGCGAAGGAGAAACGACCTGCGCGTGGTCCGAGTCCCGATCCGCTGACGCGCCGGCCTATTCACGAGCCGCTGCAAACCGGCGTGCGCGTCGTCGACGGTTTGAACACGATCGGTCGCGGCCAGCGCGTTGGCATCTTCGCCGGTTCGGGTGTGGGCAAGTCGACGTTGCTCGGGCAAGTAGCACGCGGCACGAACGCGACGGTGCTCGTCGCGGCCCTCGTCGGCGAACGAGGTCGCGAAGTCGGTGCGTACGTGCGCGACGTATTGGAGCCGCGCGGCCTCGATCGCTGCGTCCTCGTCGCTGCGACATCGGATCGCCCGCCGATCGAGCGGTTTCTCGCACCTTTCACGGCAACCGCGATCGCCGAGCACTTCCGCGACCAAGGTCACGACGTGCTCTTGCTCGTCGATTCGATCACGCGTTTCGCGGCAGCCTCGCGCGAGATCGGCCTCGCGGCTGGTGAGCCGCCGACGGTTCGTGGGTATCCGCCGAGCTTCTTCGCGACGGTGCCGAAGCTCCTCGAGCGCATGGGCACGGCCAAGACCGGCAGCATCACGGCTCTCCTGACCGTCTTGCTCGACGGCGACGATCCGAACGATCCGGTGTCCGACACGCTGCGCGGCCTTCTCGATGGCCACCTCGCCCTCTCCCGCGACCTCGCCGGGCGTGGGCACTGGCCAGCTGTCGACGTACTGCAGGGACTGTCACGGCTCATGCCCGAGCTCGTCGACGACGACCACATGCAGGACGCCACGCGCTTGCGCTCATGGCTCGCCGCCTACCGCGAAGGCCGCGACCTGGTCGAGATCGGCGCCTACAAGCCGGGCACAAACCTGCGCTTGGACGAAGCGCTAGCGCGTCTGCCTGCGATGGAGGCTTTCTTGCGCCAAACGCCGCGTGAAACGACGTCATTCGAGGAAACGCGCGACCTGCTCCGCATGGTCGTGCGCGGGAGCGGCGCGTGAGCGCATTCCGCTTCAAGTTGGGCCGGGTCTTGCGCGTGCGCCGCGCGACGGAGGAGATCCAGCGCGTGCGTCTCGCCGAGGCCGAGTCCGGTGCTCGCGAACGCGAGTCGGAAGCGCTTCACCGCGCGGAGTCCGTTCGTGGAGCGCAGTCGTCGCTCGCCGCCGACCAGTCGGCCGAACAGCTGGACGCACAACGCGTGCTCGTGGCCCTCGACGCCACGGCGCGCCTCGAAGCGATCGAACGAGCCGCGCACACGCGCGCCGTCAGCGCTCGCTCCGCGGCCGAAATCGAGCGAGGGACCTGGCGCGATGCACGTGCCGGCGTTCTCGGCCTCGAACGACTCGAGGACCGCGAACGCCTGCGGTTCCGAACGGAACTCGATGCGCGCGAGGAGCGTGTGATCGAAGAAGTCGCCTCGCGTCGCGCGGAAGCGCAACGGATGGCAGCAGCCCGAGCGAGGAACTTGTCATGAGCAAAGTTGGAACCATCGTCGCCGTTGGAGGCGTCAGCACGATCCTGTTCGCACTCACGTACGTCGGGATCGCGACCGTCAAGGGTGTCCCCCTGCGCGAAGTCCCCCCGTTCGCGTGGTTCGCGCACGAGATGCCGCACGCGGATCCTGGCGCGCACGTCGCGCCGATCGTCACGGCCACGCCGGCTCCACGCGTCGAGGCCCCGGTCGTTCCGCCGATGACCGCCGGAGTCCTGGGCGCGTTCGTGTTGCCGTCCCCGTTCGACTCCCGCGAGCTGCAGAGCCTGCAGAAGGAACTTGCCGAGCGCCGCACGCGCATCGAAGAGACCGAACTCCTCCTCGAGAAGCGCGCTCGCGACCTCGACGATTGGCAGAAGACGCTCGAAGATCGAATGCGGGAGATCGACGCCGCACGCGGCCCTCTGACTCCGGGTTCCGCGCCGGATTCGGCGACGACTCCGGGCTCGAGCGGGGCCGAAGCGAAGGACGATCCCGCGTCCTGGCGCGCGATGGCCACTCTGTTCGAGGAGGGCGACGCGGAGGAGATGGCCACCAAGCTCGCGGGCTTCGAACCCGACGAAGCGGCACAGGTCCTGAAGGGCCTCGAACCCGAGCGCGCGGCTCAGCTCCTGAACGCGCTGCCTACGCCGAAGTACAAGCCGTTCCTGGACGCCTGGCGACGGGCCAAGGACTGACCTCCCGTCGCGCCGCCCGATGGGGTCAAGCCCCCGCGCGATCGCGACGATGAGGACCCTGGGAAATCAGATCCCTACCCGTGGCACGCAACGTTTCCGAACCCGAGATCGACGCTTTGCTCGCCCGCGAGGACGAGCCCCGAACGCCGGTCGTCGTGCGCGATTTCCGCGAGCCCAAGCGGTTGTCGGCGACGGACCTCGAATCGTTGCAGCGACCGCTCGATGCGGCGGCGAACGCGGTGCTCGAAGCCGTGCGTCTGGTCGTGCCCGTCGAGATCGTCATGGAAGCGATCGAGACCGGCGAGGCGAGCTTGGACTCGCTACTGCGCGAGGACGCGACGGACATCGTTGGCGCATTCTGCGAGAGCGCGGCCGGATCGTCCGTCGTGGCACTCGACGCGCAATCGGCCGTTGGACTGGCCGAGATCGCGCTCGGAGGAGACGAGAACGACGCGCCGACAGCGCGCGTGTTGACTCCGCTCGAGAGAGCGTTGATCGATCGACTGGTGGTTCGTTTGCTCGAGCGTGCGACACAGAGCCTTCAGATTCCGGCGAAGGAGACGCGCCCGTTCGCGAACCGCACCGCGCTGTCGCGCGAGGTCGGCTCCGACGGAGATCGACGCCGGATCGCAGTGCGAATCCCGCTCGTTATCGGCCCGACGCGCCTCGTGATCCACCTGCTGCTCGCGGGAGTCAAGACCCCCGCGCCAAAGAACACACCCAGCGCGCCGACCGTGAAGGATGCCCGCAAGGCGAGCATCCCCGCCGAGATCGCGCCGACCAAGGTCGACGTGTGCGCGGTTCTCGCGCGCACGGACATCCTGTTGACCGAACTGCTCGCGCTCGAAGCGGGCGACGTGATCACGCTCGACTGCGGCCCTGGCGACGCCATCGCGATCGAGGTCGAGGGCCAGACACGCGCGCGCGCTCGATTCGGCACCCGCGACGGACGACTCGCCGTACGCATTCAAGAGATTCTCCGAACCAAAGCCCCCTGATGAGCCAAGAGACGCAACAAGTGCCGGAGACGACCCAGCTCGAGCGCGCCATCGAGGCGGCGACTCGGTCCGTGGCCGTACAAACGAGTCGACTCGAGGCCCTGGAGGCCGGCAAGCCGGTTGGCGAACCGCTCGGCGTCGAAGGCTTGCGCGACGTGCCGGTCTCGGTCTCGATCGAACTTGGCCGTGTGCGCTTGCCGCTGGCCGAAGTCTTGGCGCTCGCGCCGGGATCTCTCGTCCTCCTCGATCGCGCGGCCCACGAACCCGTCGATTTGTTCGTGGGTGGCCGCTCCTACGCACGCGGCGAAGTCGTGGTGGTGGGCGACAAGTACGGCATCCGAATCACCTCGCTGACCACGGCCTGAACTTACCGCCCGCCGAACCCGTCCCGAGTTCAGATCGCGCGGTCGAGCGGCCGATACCGCTCTGACACCTGCCCACCCCAGCATGGACCGCGCAACATTCCTCGGCTACGGCCTCGGCTTCTTCCTCATCGTCTGGTCGATGGGGCACAGCGGCATGGCTGGACTCGCACTGTTCATCCACGGCCCGGCCGCGGCAGTCGTGTTCGGCGGCAGCCTCGCCGCGATCATGATTCACTTCCCGATGTCGGACGTGAAGACCCTCTTCAAGGTCCTCATGAAGGTATTCTTCCACCGGGAACCTCCGCAGAAGGACCAGATCGAGAAGATTATGGAGTTCGCGCTGATCGCGCGAAAGGACGGGATTCTCGGCCTCGAAACGAAGGTCGCGGAAGTGCACGACCCGTTCTTCAAGAAGGGTCTGCAGCTCGTCATCGACGGCATGCCCCCCGAGCGCGTGCGCGACATCCTCGAGATCGAAATGGATGTCGAGAAGCAACGTCACGCGATCGGCAAGCGCATGCTCGACCAGCTCGGCGCGTTCGCGCCGGCGTTCGGGATGGTCGAAACCCTCATCGCGCTCGTTCAGATGCTCTCGAACCTCTCGGACCCTTCGAAGATCGGCGCGGGGATGGCCGGTGCGCTCGTCGGCACGTTCTACGGCGCGTTCGCGGCGAACATGATGTTCCTGCCGATGGCCGGAAAGCTCGACGTCCGCGCGAAGGAAGAACATCGTCTGCGCGAGTTGATCATCGAAGGCCTCACCGCGATCCAAGCGGGCGAGAAGCCGCAACCTCTCAAGGAGAAGCTGTCGAGCTTCCTCGCGCCGGGCGAGCGCGCCGCGGCGTGACCCTCGATGGCACGCAAGAAGAAGCCCGAGGAACATGCGCACGGCGAGAGCTGGCTCGTCAGCTACTGCGACATGATCTCGCTGCTCGTCACCTTCTTCTTGATGATGATGACCTTCTCCTCGAAGAACGAGGGTGACTTGGAGCAGATCGGCATCGCGATACTCGATGGCGGCGGTGGCCCGTTCGAGGGCACACCGACCCTGCCGATGGGCGAGAAGCTCGATCGCGACGACGTTCAATCTCTGGCCGAGGATTTGCGCAAGTTCCTCGAAAGACGTGGTACGGACGAGTCCGGGACGATCAAGCCCAGCTCGGATGGCTTCTCGATCGCCTTCGACCTCGATTCGTCGTTCGAAGCGGGATCGGCAGTGCCGACCCAAGCGCTCGCGGCCAACTTGGCGGAGCTGTCGCCGATCCTCGCACGCTGGTCGCGCCTCGTGATCGTCGAAGGCTTCGTCGAGGGCGACTTCCGGGCGAGCGGCAAGTACGCGGACGCCGACGCGTTGGGCCTCGACCGCGCTGCGTCAGCCGCTGACTTGTTGCTCGCGTCGTCACCACTTCCGCGTTCGCGAGTCCAGATCGCGAGCCACGGCACGTCGCGTCCGCGTGCGCTGGAGACGACGCCGATCGGCATCGCGAGCAATCGCCGCATCGAGATCAAGATCGTGTCCCTCGCTCCGACCCGCGAACCCTTGGCTCCGCGCAGCTGATCATGTCGGACCACGACGAACCGGCAGGGCCTGGCACACCGCCCTGGCTGATCTCATTCGGGGACATGATGACCCTGTTCCTGTGCTTCTTCATCATCCTCGTGACGATGGCGCCGAAGCCGGAGTCCGGCCTCGTCGCCGCGGGCTTGGGTGAATTCGTCAACGTGCTCGAAGGCACCGGCGTCGGCGGCGCGATGGACGGCGAAGCGCGCTTGATCAAGGTGAACGAGTTCCGCCAGCGCTTCGGGCTCGTACCGCTCGAGCTCGAGGACTATCTCGCTGGTCAACCTGAGACGAAGAGCGCGCCCGAGCTCGAGAAGATGGTGCAGGAGTCCCTGCGCGATTACAGCGAGTTGATGCAACCGGCCATGGCGACGTTCGAGCCGGGATCGAGCGAACTGACCCAGGCGACGCGCGGCTACCTCGATCGCATGGCCAGGATCCTGCGGCCGGTCAGCAAGCAGACCCTCGTGCTCGAAGGCTGGTCCGGCGTGGACGCGCGCCTCGGCGCTGCGCGCGCTTCGGCTGTGCGTAGGTACGTCGTCGACGAACACCGTTTCATCTACGTCCGCATCGAAGCGCGCGGCGGCGTCCGCGCCAACGATCCGAAGGAACTCGCCGAAACGTCGCGCACCGTCGACTTCCGGCTCGTCCATCCGACAGATCCCACCACCGGTCCTTGACCCCCTAGAGATTCCCCATGGCCACCAAGACCGATGCCAAGCCCAAGTCACCGGACGCCGCGAAGGCCAACGCCGAGCAAGCGGAAGCGCCGCCGAGCAAGGCGAAGCTCTGGATCGCCGGAGCCGCGATCGCGTGCGTCGCCGGCGCGGCCGCGGCCTTTGCGGTCATGCCCAAGCACCCCGATCCGAAGCCGGAGCTCGAGGGTCCCTTCGTCGCGAAGCTGTCCAAAGAAGACGTGCAAGTGAACTTGGCCGGTGAGAACGGCAAGCGCTACCTCGTCCTCGGACTGAACGCCGAGTACTTCGCTTACGACGAGAGCTTCGTGGCCGCGCGGCTCGGCAACGCCGCCGCCGGCGCCG
>JAYTBY010000481.1:0-1559 GCA_043736755.1 Planctomycetota bacterium
GGGCCAGGACGCGTGCGAAGTCGGCCGCTTCCACCGGTTGGATGGACAGGCGTTGGCCGCGTTGGAGCAGCGCCATCCCGGACAACTCCGGGATCGCGCGGATCTCGGCCAGGGTCACGAAGCGCGCACAACGCGCCAGCGCCTGGACCTCGACCTCCCACCAGGTCGGGTTCGCGCGCGTGCTCTTCGCGTCGAAGTGATCGTCCGCGGGATCGAACTGAGTCGCGTCCGGACGAGCGGCACTCGCGATGCGCGCGATGCCGGCGACACCGGTCGGCTCGGCGCTCGAGTGGTAGAGCAGCACGAGATCCCCCACGCGCATCACGTCGCGCAGGAAGAGCTTCGCTTGGTGGTTGCGGACGCCGCTCCAACCCGTCGTGCGCTGCGGTGCGGACCACAGGTCGTCGAACGAGAACGACGTGGGCTCCGTCTTGAGCAGCCAGTGCGCTGTCGCCTTCACGCTGCTTGGTTTCGACGCGGGAGAGCGCTCGGCACGAACAGCGGTCGTGCGCTTCGTCGCACGAGGCTCCGTGCGCGCTTGCGCTGTGCGTGCCGAACTCGATTTTTCGTCGAGCTTCGCTGGCGTGTCCGCACCGCGCGGCGCGCGCCTCCCCTTCTCGCTCGACGCACTCAAGCCGATTGCCGCAATCCCGCGGGCCCCGAGTCGGGTCCGCGCAACGCAGCCGGCGCACCGAGGACTTCGGACGCGATGATCGCGCGCCGGAGCGCGGAGCGGCGCGCCTTGGCATCAGCCAACGCGGTGAAGAGCACTTCGGGACGCTGAGCCCTCTGGATCGTGGCGGCCGCCGTCGGCGCGCCGAGCGACGTCATCTCGTCCGCGGCGACGTTCACGCGGCGACCGGCTCCGCTCTCGCGCTCGCGTTTCAGGAACTCGGTCCTCGAATCGCGTTCGTCGCGCAGCCTGCGATCGAGCTCCTCGCGTGCCTTTGTCTCCTCATCGACGACGAAATGCTCGGTATCCGCCGTCTCTTCCGTCGCCGCAGCCTCGGCGTCGTCTTCGCTCGGAGCTTCCGAAAGGTCCGACAGGCGTCCGGCGAGTTGCGTCGGTCGCGCGGCTTCCGCGGCGAGCTGCCGCGGGATCGGTGGCGGCGGAGCGACGATCACGGGACGAGCGGGCGCCTCTTCGCCGCGCAAGAGCGCTTCGAAGCGACGCTTCGCTTCGCCGAGGTCCTCGACTTCGGTGGCCGGAGGACCTCCGACGTCGCGCGCCTGACGGCGCTGCTCCAGCAGCTCTTTCTTCTTGGCCAGGGTCTCCTTGATCCCGCGCAGGATCGGCAGACCGATGAACATGAAGATCAGCACTCCCTTGATGAGCCACCCGGGGAACGCGTCCTCGGCGAGGAGTGCCAGCGTCGTCATGGTGTCGTTCACGTCGGTTCCTGCTCAGCTTTCCTGATTCGCCGCGTCGCCCGGACCCGAGATCGCCGCGCGCATCCGCGTATCGCTCTCGATGTTGCGCATGCGGTAGAGATCCATGACGCCCAAGTTGCCGCTCTTCAACGCGGCCGCGATCGCCATCGGGATCTCGGCCTCGGCCA
>JAYTBY010000482.1:0-1553 GCA_043736755.1 Planctomycetota bacterium
GTTCGGACTGTTGTTGCGCGTGCCGATCAGGAGTTCCGCTCCGCTGCCCAGGTCGAGACTCCTCACGACCTGCGGATACCCAGGCAGTTGTTGCGGTCCGTTCAGCCCCGTCCACTGCACGCCGTCGAACATCGCGGCTCGACTCACCGGGACTCCGCCCGCGGAACTCATCTCGCCGACGGCGACGAGCGCGCCCTGATGGCCCGTCGCGCCGTAGCTCGCGAAGTTGAGGCCTTGACCACCGTTCGCGATCGGGCCGAAGCCCGGATCCGCGACCGGGCACTGCGCGAAACTCTCCGCAGCAAACGACACGGTGAGGACGAGAAGTGCTAGGAATCGCAGCATGCTCAGGCGACCTCCGGGGCGCGGATAGGGACTGTGCCGACCTGAGCCTAGCAGCAGGACCTCGATCGTGCACGACGCGGCGAACCACGTCCTCGGGGATCGTAGGCGCGCCGCGATTCCTGGCGGCGCGAGAGCCGCTAGGCTGCGCGACCTCATGGACCTGTCCACGAACTCGACCGCGCGCATCTGCGACACCATCCTCGTGCGCGGATCGGCCTCGCGCGGCGGCGTCGATCTCCTCCTCGAAGTCCCCCACGGTGCCACGCGTGCGGCGGACTACGACAGCCTGCGCAACGAGCTCGCGGGCGATTTCCCGAGCGATCTGCGCGATTTTTTCTTCGTGAACACGGACGTCGGCGCGCCCGAACTCGCACTGCGCGTCGCGGAACTCGTCGTCGCGGCCGATCCGACGCGCACGTGCGTCGTCGTGCGTTGTCTCGTGCCGCGCACGTTCGTCGACTGCAACCGCGACATCGATGCGGCGACGCTTGCGAGCGCGTCGCGTCCGGGCGAGATGACGCCCGGACTGCATGCGTGGGTTCGTGACCCGCGCGACCGAGCGCTACTGCTCGAGCGCTACTGCGCGTACCGCGCACACGTCAGCGCGCTCTACGACGAAGTGTGCGGCGCCGGCGGCCGTGCGCTCATGGTGCACTCGTACGCGCCGCGCAGTGTCGACGTCGCGGTGGACGACAACGTCGTGGCGAGCTTGCGTGCCGCGTATGCACCGGACCGCGTTGACACGTGGCCGATGCGTGCCTCCGTCGACTTGATCGTCGACACGCCGGACGGCGAGAGGCTCGCCGATCCCGATCTCACCGAAGTCACTCAGCGCGAGTACGAGGCCGCGGGTTTCGACGTCGTGCGCAACGGCGCCTACGCGCTCCACCCCGTTGCGCTAGCTCACGTGTTCGCTCGCGCGCACCCGCAGCGCACGTTGTGCCTCGAACTGCGCCGCGACCTGCTCGTGCGTGAGTTCACGCCGTTCGCGGAAATGCACGCCGATCCGGCGCGGATCGAACGCGCGGCCGCACCCCTGTCGCGCGCCGTTCACTGTGGATGAAGGTGTCCGCGTGGATGAAGGTGTCAGATAGATCCATCCACGCCCCCCCATCGGGTAGGCGCCCCCGTTGCCGAGGGCGCCTCCCACAGAACCGTACTTGTGCTGTTCACATACGGCTCGTCAGGCCCGACGGTTTTCACCCCGC
>JAYTBY010000483.1:0-7728 GCA_043736755.1 Planctomycetota bacterium
GAACGGGACGGTCGACATCGAGGTCGTGTGGCTCGATGGCACGCCGGGATCGCCGTTCGTCTGCGCCGAGACGAACCAGACGTATCGTCTCACGCCGAACGACACGCTCACGCTGCTCTCGTCCGCGGAGAACCCCAACGCGCAGAAGGGCTTTGCCTACGCGTTCGCGAAGGACAACCAAGGCCGCGCGATCGCGTTCGATTGGCTCATCGGCGACACGCTGCTCGTCGATCCGGTGTTCCAACTCGACTATGCCGTCACGCCGCTGACGTTCACGTCGCCGCGACCGGATCGGCAGCTCACCGACCTCGATGACGACGGTCTGCGCGATCTCGACGGCATCGAGTACGAAGCCGGGCCCGACAAGATCTACGTGCCGCGCTACTTCGGCCAAGGGCCGCTCGCGACGAGCGAACTCGTGCTGATCAACCTCACGGGTGGATCCCAGTTCACGGCCATCGTCAACTTCCTCGCCTACAACGACAACGAAGAAGTCTTCTCGCGGAACTTCACGTTCCGGTGCTGGACCAAGGTTCCGCTGACGACGATCTCGCAGCAGTTCACGCAAGACTTCCTGGCGAACAACACGCAGGACGACGTTGCCGAGATCGTCGGCTATCCGGCGCAAGAGACCGGTTGGTTCGAACTCGTCGGCTCGCGCGCCTTCTCGACGACGACGCAGGTCCTGAATCCGACGGTCCTAGCCTTCCTCGTCGAGACCGCCAATTCGAAGAGCGGTGCTGAGCTCGCCTTCACAACCGGCACGCGCACCACCGGGGCCCTCTTCCCGAACGGGGTCCTCGGGGATCCGGACTGATCCACGCAGTCCCCATCCCTCCGACCGCCCCTCCGAACAACCGCTACCGCACCTCGACGCACGCCATGATCTCGACCTTCACGCGGACGCTCGCCGCTTGTTCCCTGCTCGCCACGACGGCGCTCGCGCAGACACCGCCGCCGCGCATCCAACTCTGCAATCCGTCGCAGACGATCCCGCTGCAGTCCACGAACTGGCAGAACAACCTCTCGTTCCAGAAGTTCGATTCCTCGCTCGGCATTCTGGTTGGCGTGCAGCTTTCGCTCGGTGCTCAAGTCGAGGTCGCTGCGGTCTTCGAGAGCCTCGACGCGGCGCCCGCGATCATCAATTTGACGCTTTCCGGCGTCGTCAACGTCTTCCGCCCCGGTCCGCTGACGAGCCCGATCGTGAGCGCGAACCCGACGTTCATGACCACGGAGAGCGTGTCGGCGTACGACGGGATCACCGACTTCCGCGGCACATCGGGCCGCAGCTTCCCGCCGCAACTCTTCTCGCAGTCGGCGAGCATGAATCTCGGGACGATGTCCGATCTCTCGCTCTTCACAGGGCCGAGCGGAAACCCCGGATCGATCACGCTGCCTGTCACGGCCATGGGCGCGTCGATCGCGACCGGCGCTGGCAATTTGATCACGTCGTTCACGACGCGCGCGGGCGGTGACATCCAGGTCTGCTACCTCTACTACCCGGACTGCAACAACAACCAGGTCGCGGATTATCTCGAGATCCTGGCCAATCCGAATCTGGACCGCTACGGCGTCGGGACGTGCGTGCCGGACGGCATCCTCGATGTCTGCCAGCCGGAAGCGGACTGCGACAGCGACGGCTTGCCGAACCGTTGCGAGCTCGTGGGCAACGACTGCGACGGGAACCTGTTCCCGGACAACTGCCAGCCCGACTGCGACATGGACGGCATCGCGAACGCGTGCGAGATCCTGCTCGGTGCGCGCGACCTCTACGGCGTGGGCACGTGCACGCCGGACGGCATCCCCGACAGTTGCCAGCCGGAAGCGGACTGCGACAACGACGGCTTGCCGAACCGTTGCGAGCTGGTCGGCAACGACTGCGACTCGAACGGGTTCCCGGACAACTGCCAACCGGACTGCGACGCCGATGGCATCGCGAACGCGTGCGAGATCCTGCTGGGTGCGCCCGACCTCTACGGTCGCGGTTCATGCAGCCCGGACGGCATCCCCGACTCGTGTCAGGTCCTCCCGGACTGCGACAACGACGGGATCCCGAACCGTTGCGAGCTCTTGAACAACGACTGCGACGGGAACGCGTTCCCCGACAATTGCCAGGCGGATTGCGACCTGGACGGCATCGCGGACGCGTGCGAGATCCTCGCTGGCGCACGTGACCTCTACGGCGTGGCGACGTGCAGCCCCGACGGCATCCCGGACAGCTGTCAGGTCCAACCGGACTGCGACGGCGACGGAATTCCGGATCGCTGCGCGCTCCTCGGCGGTGCGCCCAACACCTACGGCCCGAACACCTGTGTTCCCGACCTCATTCCCGACTCGTGCCAGCCGGAAGCCGACTGCGACATGGACGGCACGCCGGACCGCTGCGAAATCGCGGGTGGTGCGGTCGACCGGTACGGTCGCACGACGTGCGTGGCGGACGGCGTTCCCGACAGTTGCCAAGTCCAACCGGACTGCGACATGGACGGCACGCCGGACCGTTGTGAAATCCTGGCGGGTGCTCGCGACCTCTACGGTCCGAACACTTGCGTCCCCGACACGATCCCCGACAGCTGTCAGGTACAACCCGACTGCGACATGGATGGTCTGCCGGACCGTTGTCAAATTGCGGGCAACGACTGCGACGGGAACCTGCTCCCGGACAACTGCCAGCCGGACTGCAACAAGGACGGCACGATCGACGCCTGCGAGGTCGACTGCAACGCCGACGGGGTTCCCGACGAGTGTCAGGACCTCGAGGATTGCGACGGCAACGGGATCCCGGACGTCTGCGAACTCGCTGGGAACGACTGCAACACGAACGGCATCCTCGACGCGTGCGAGAAGGACTGCGACAACAATGGGACTCCGGACGATTGCGACATCGCCGCGGACCCGAACATCGACGCGGATGACGACGGCGTCCCCGACACCTGCCAGTGTCTGGAGCTCGATCGTCACCGCCCGGGCAGCCTGCTGCTCTTCCCGAAGTACGACAACCGTTCAGCGCAAAAGACGCTGTTCACGGTGACGAACACGCACCCGTCGCAATCGATCGACGTGCACTTCGTCTTCCGCGATGGCACGACGTGCTTCGAGTTCAACTACTCCGAGCGACTCACGCCGAAGGACACGATCACGTTGCTGACGCGCGCCGTGAACCCGACGGCGAACCAGGGCTACGCCTACGCATACGCCCAGAGCACGACGACCGGTGAGCCGATCGTGTTCAACCACCTGATCGGTCAGGCTCTCGCGATCGACGGGATCACGACGTTCGAGTACGCGCTCGACGCCGTGTCGTTCGAAGGCATCGGCAACGGGATGAACACGAACACGGATGTGGATGCGGACGGACGGCGCGACCTCGATGGACTCGAGTACGCGCAGGCTCCGGACCAGATCCTCATCCCGCGGTTCCTCGGTCAGAGCGCGTTGTCGGCCAGTGAGTTCGTGTTCGTCGACCTAACCGGCGGACCGTCCTTCCAGACGTTCGTCGACTACCTGGTCTACAACGACAACGAGGAAGCGTTCAGCGGCCAGTACCAGTTCCGCTGCTGGCAGTGCATCACGTTGACGAACTTGTCCGGCTCGTTCTCGAACTCGTTCCTCAGCGGGTTGCCTTCGAACGATCCGAACGAGATCCAAGGTCTCCCGGGTTACGAGACGGGCTGGGTGCGGTTCAACGGACGCAGCGCCTTCTCGAACTTCGCGCAGATCGACGATCCGGCGATCTACGTGGTGCTCATCGAGCGCCACGCCGGTTACGCCGCGGCTGACCTGCCCTACGAAGTGTGCTCGCAGGACAACGGTTCGCTCCTGCCGCTCGGCCCGCAGGGCGACGACTGATTCGGAGCCGGAGGCTCTAGCTTCCGTCCTCGGTCGAGCCACGACGCGCGCCCCGCGTCGTGGCTCGGCTTCTTCTCACGCGTGTTGCATGTCGCGTGCGCCGATGTCCTCGAGTGGGGGAGCGGCATGCGGGTGCGTCGCTCGAACGCATCCGCGCGAACGCATCCGTGCTCGCGGCTCGGCCGCGGGAACCGTGGTCGAGTTCCTGGCACCCAAGGACCGTGCGAACCCGGCCTCAGGCATCGTGGCTCTGCATCGTGGCTCACGCATGCGTGGCTCACGCATCGGCCTCACGCATCGGCCTCACGCATCGGACGCGACACAGTGACCGCGGGTCGCGGTGGCGTTTCCGGTGGCAGCGGCGCTTGCGCGCCACGGTCGTCAGCTCAGAATGCCCGGCACGACGCGACCGAATACATCGGTCAAGCGGAAGTCGCGGCCCTGGTGTCGATACGTGAGCCGCTCGTGGTCGACGCCGAGCACATGCAGCATCGTCGCGTGCAGATCGTGCACTTCGACCGGGTTTGCGACGACGTTGTAGCCCCACTCGTCTGTCTTGCCGTACGTTGTGCCGCGCGCGATGCCGGCGCCCGCGAGCCACACGCTGAAGCAGCGCGGATGGTGATCGCGGCCGTAGTTCTCTCGTGCGAGATCGCCCTGGCAATACACCGTACGCCCAAATTCGCCGGCGCACAGGACGAGGGTCTCGTCGAGCAGCCCGCGCTGGCGCAAGTCGGTGACGAGCGCCGCTTGCGCGCGGTCCGCCGCTGAACACTGCAGCCGCAACTCCGCGGGCAAGTTCGAGTGTTGGTCCCAACCGCGCAGGTACAGCTGGACGAAGCGCACGCCGCGTTCGAGCAATCGGCGCGCGAGCAGGCAGCTCGCCGCGAACGTGCCCGGCTTGCGCGCTTCCTCGCCGTAGAGTTCGAACGTGGACGCAGGCTCGCCCGCGAGATCCATGAGATCGGGTACTGACGTCTGCATGCGGTACGCGAACTCGGCCTGCTCGATGCGCGCGCGCACCTCGGGATCGAACGAGCGTTCGGCTTCGCGCTCATTCAGCGCGCCGACGAGGTCGAGGAACGCTCTACGATCCTTGCGCTGGACACCCGGCGGATCCGCGATGTGGAGGACCGGATCGCCGCTCGAACGTAGTCGTGTGCCTTGGTGCTGGCTCGGCAGGAAACCGGCACCCCAGAAGCGCGCCGACAACGCCTGCATGTTCCCGAAGCCCTGGGTGATGAGCACGACGAAGGACGGCAGGTCCTTGTTCGAGGATCCGAGTCCGTAGCTCGCCCACGCTCCGAAGGACGGTCGCCCCGGTTGCTGATTGCCGGTCTGGAAGAACGTGATCGCGGGCTCGTGGTTGATCGCTTCGGTGCGCATGGAGTGCACGAAACACAGCTCGTCCGCGACGCGCGCCGTGTGCGGGACAAGTTCCGAGAGCCACACGCCGTCCGCACGGTTCGCGGCGCGCTCGAACGCGAACACGGACGGCGCGCAAGGGAACTTCGTCCGGCCGCTCGTCATGCCCGTCAGCCGTTGGACACCGCGGATCGAGTCGGGGAGCTCCTCGCCGAATCGCTCGCGCAGTGTCGGCTTCCAGTCGTAGAGGTCGAGCTGGCTCGGCGCGCCTTCCATGTGCAAGGAGACGGATGCGTTTCGCCTTCGGCGCATGGTGCAGCCCCGCGGTCGCGTCGAGTGTCGGCAATCCGAGAGCGCTGGCGCTCTCGCGTCCGAGCGCGGACGCGAGGCCGAGCATCCCGACCGAGGCGGAGATCGACTGCGCGCCGACGCCGAAGAACCGGCGGCGTGTCAGGTCGAGCGCATGTTCTTGTCGCGGGTCCATGGAGGTCACTGACGCGTGATCGCGGCGTCGAGGGACAAGACCGCGCTCGCGACGAGCGTCCACGCGGCAAGTTCGGACGGATCGAGCCCCATGTCGAGTGGGGCGTCGCCCACGGAGAGGAGTTTGCGCGCGTCCTCGGGATCCGCCTGGTAGCGCGTGCGGAACTGCGCCAGCGCGGCATGTAGCGCTGCGATTTCGTCCTTGTCGAGTGCGCGACCTGTCACGCGCTGCGCCAAGCGCCCGAAACGCTCGTCATCGATCGTGCGGCCCGATTCAACCGCGGTCGTGGATCCGCCGGTCTTCTCGCGCAACGTGCGCATCGCCAGCACGCGCGCCGCCTCGACGAACTGCGGGTCGTTCCACAAGGCGAGTGCCTGCAGCGGCGTGTTCGTGCTCGCGCGGCGGATCGTGCTCGACTCGCGCGTCGGTGCGTCGAACGCGGCCAGGGTCGGCGGCGGCGATGCACGCTTCCAGTAGGTGTAGAGGCTGCGTCGCCACAAGTCGGTTCCTGATCCACGCTCGTCCGCTCGCGTGTTCGACGCCGGCATCGCGACCTCCTGCCACAACCCGTCGGGCTGGTACGGCTTCACCGAGCGACCACCGAGTTCCTCGACGAGGAGACCCGACGTGTACAGCGCGAGAGCGCGGATGGCTTCGGCCGGGAGCCGCGTGCGCGGGAACGACGCGAGGAGCCGGTTCTCCGGATCGCGCTCGACGAGGTCCACGCGTCGCTGGGCGCTCTGGCGATACGTCGCACTCGTCACGAGGAGCCACAGGATCTCGCGGGAATTCCAGCCCGAATCGCGCAACCTGACGGCGAGCCAGTCGAGGAGTTCCGGATGGCTCGGCCATTCGCCCTGCAGACCGAAGTCCTCGCCCGTGCGTACGAGGCCCGAGCCGAAGACTTGTTCGAACATGCGATTCGCCGCGACGCGCGCTACGAGCGGGTTGTCGGACGCGAGCATCCAACGCGCGAGTCCCAGCCGATCCGCGGGCGCATCGTCGGCCAAGCGACCCAGTGCCGCGGGAACGGTGCGTTGCACGGGACGGTCGAGATCGGGCTCGTCGTACTGCCCGCGGCGCAGGACGTACGTTGGTCGCGGAACGCCAAGTTCCTTCATGACCATCGTGCGCGGAAGCTCGGCCTCGAGCGCCGTCGCGCGCGCTTCGAACACGGCGGTGCGTCCGCGAGCCGCGCGCGCCGTGCTCGAGCGTTGCAGTCGCCACGCCAGCGCGAGTCGCGACTCGATCGCGCTCGGGCGTGTATCGAGAGGCAAGAGGCCCGCGACGAGCAGGCCGGCAAGTTCCATCGCACCGGGCTCGGCGCGGAAGTAGAAACCGCCCCGACCGCCAGTGTTCACGTCCTTCAAGACAAGCGTCGAGCTCCCGCGCGGCACAGCGACGAGCGCCTGGTCCTGATCCGCCGCCAGAGCGCGCTCGACGTCGCGCGATGCGACTTCGTGCCCGTCGACGAACAGGCGGAAACCGTCGTCGCTGCCGAGGGAGAGCGCCGCGTCGCGCGCGGACGGCGCATACACACGACGACCGACGTACGTCGCGACGACGCCGCTCGGCAGCGTGTGTGGAACGCCGTCCAAGAGCGTCGAACCCGCACGCCAACGTAGTTCCGGGGTACCAAAGGGACGCGCGGGATCGAGCGCGGCGTCCAGTTCGGGGCCAAAAACGTGCTCGAACGCGTCTTTTCTCGAGTTGGCCGGGAACGGTCCCACGACGTGCCACGTCCCGAACGCGAGCGGAAGTCGCGCGAGGAGAGCCTCGCTCGCGCGAGCGACGCGGACGCGCACGCGACCCAACGTGTGCCGTGCGTAGTTCGACGCGTGCTCGAGTCGGACGGTGAACTCCGTCCCGCCCGCGAAGCCGAAGGGCCTATCCGCCAGGAACAAAGCGGAGCGCGGCCCCGACCGACGGTGCGCATCGACGGCTCAACCGCGCTCGTCACCCGAATCGAGCGCGTTGACGATCCGATGGTCGCCGTCCGCTTGTTCGAGATCGGCCCAGGCCCATGTGAACTC
>JAYTBY010000484.1:0-1551 GCA_043736755.1 Planctomycetota bacterium
CGTGCGCCGTGGACGTCGGGAGTTCGGCGTTGTACGCCGGGTGGTCGCACGGACAGCGCTTGCGTAGCGTCGTCGCGCTCCACGAACCGTCCGGGTTCCGGTGGCGCGCGAGCCAGCGCAACCCATCGAGCACGTGGACCTCCCCCGGTTCAGTGGACACGGGGTTTAGTAACAAGCGCAGTAGGCAGCGACCCCGCAGGTCCGTCAATGGGGAAGGGGTTTGGGGAAGGGTCTGCCCTTCCCCATCTCTGCGGGGGGAGCCGCGCGCAGCCAGCGCGGAGCTGGCTGTAGCGCAGCGCGGCGCTCCGGGGGCAGGGCCCCCGGGAGGTGGGGGTCCAGGGGGAGGAGACTGAAAACTTGTGGAGAGTGATCGCGATGCACCGTCGTCGCGATCGACCCGCGTCCGCGAGCTCGTGCGCGGACTCGCTGATGCCTTGCGAGACCAAGTTCGTGCGTCGGAGGCCGTGTCCTCGTCGACGATCGCGGTGTCAGACCGCGATGCGCTGTGCCTCGAACTCGAGCGGTGATCGATAGCCGAGCGTCGAGTGCAGTCGCTGGCGGTTGTAGAAGACCTCGATGAATTCGAAGACGCTCGCCCGCGCCTCGACGCGCGTGCGGTAGTGCTCGTGATCGCAGAGTTCGGTCTTCAGCGTGTGGAAGAAGCTCTCCTGGACGGCGTTGTCGTAGCAGTTGCCCTTGCGGCTCATGCTGCACACCAGACCGTGGCGCTCGAGCAGATCTTGAAAGGCGTGGGCGGCGTACTGCACGCCGCGGTCGGAGTGATGGATCAGGCCGGCTGGCGGGGAGCGGAGACCGATGGCCATCTCGAGCGCGCGCTCCACGAGAGACGCCGGCATGCTCGCGCTCATCGACCAGCCCACGACCTTGCGCGAGTAGAGATCCAACGTCGAGGCGAGGAACAGCCAGCCCTCGTCCGTCGGGATGTAGGTGATGTCCGACACCCACACTTGGTTGGGCGCGCTCGCCGTGAAGTCTTGATCGAGGATGTTCGGCGCGACGGGGTGCGAGTGCTTCGAGTCGGTCGTCCGCACGTATTTCCGCCGCATTCTTGGGCGAATCCCGGCATCGCGCATGAGGCGCTCGACCCGATGGAGACCGCAGATCTCGTCGCGCTTCTTCAGCGCAGCATGGATCCGCGGCGCACCGTAGGTCCCGCGGCTCTTCACGTGCTCCTCGCGGATCAACACGGTCAGTCGAAGGTCCTCGAGCGTGTGCTTCGAGTCACCGCGGCCGAGCCAGGCGTAGAAGCCCGCGCGAGAGACCTTCAAGATCGAGCTCATCAGGACGACCCCGAAGATCTCCCGGTGCTCGAACATGAACTCGAACCTCAGCTCCGGTCTTTCGCGAAGTAGGCCAGCGCTTTTTTTAAGATGTCCCGCTCCTGCTCGGCGCGCGAGAGAGCCTTCCGGAGCTGGATCACCTCCTCGTCGGACGCCTTCGTCCGGCCGTTGCCGGGGAACGCGGACGCACCATGCGCGTCGATCTCCGCCTTCCAGCGCTGCAGCAGGCTGCGGTCGATGCCGAGGCTGG
>JAYTBY010000485.1:0-3528 GCA_043736755.1 Planctomycetota bacterium
GATCGCCTGTGGACCGAACTCCAGCGCGACGCCGAACGCGCCCAACCGCTCGCCGATCCCGATGCGCAGTCGATGGGGCTCACCGCAGAGCGAGCGCAGCGCGCACGCGAACTCGCCACGTCGGGCGCGCTGATCTCGGGGCGCGATCACTTTCGCGCCGCGGTCGTCCTGGCCGAGTCGAACGATCCCAAAGACTGGGCGCTCGCTGCGACTCTGGGGTCCAAGGCCGCCGAACTCGGCGAGCCGCTCGGTCTGCGCGCGGCAGCCGAGGCGATCGACAAGGACCTCGTGCGCCAAGGACTCCCCCAGCGTTACGGGACGCAGTTCGCTTGGGATCCAGCGCTCGCGCGTTGGAAGCTCCATCCGCTGGATCCCGCGACGACGGACGCCGAGCGCGCGGCGATGGGCGTGCCGAGCTTCGGCGAACTGATCCAGGCCGAGGTCGTGCTCAATGCGCGCACCACGGGCATGCGCTGAGCGGTGCTCGGGCATTGTGAGCGCCGAGGATGTGAGCGCCGAGGATGTGACCGCCAGCGATGTCAGTGCCAGCGACGTGGCGTCCTGGCAATGTGACGGCCTGGCAATGTGGCGGCCTGGCTGTGTGACGGCCTGGCGATGTGTCTCCTAGGCGCTGCCGCGGCCAGACGGCGTGACGGTCAGGAAACGTGGCGCAAGACGTGGTCGACCTCGTCCGGTGACCCCATGCAGCACGCGATGCGTTGGTGCAGCGTCTTCGGAACCACTTCCATCACGCGCTCGGTCACCGCGACCGCCTTGCCTCCCGCCTGCTCGATGATCATCGACATCGGGTTCACTTCGTAGAGCAGTCGCAGCTTGCCCTCGGGCGATTTCTTCGTCGGCGGGTACATGAAAACGCCACCTTTCAAGAGCGTGCGGTGCACGTCCGCGACCATCGTGCCCGAGTACCGGCTCGTGTAGCCGTTCGACTGCGCCCAATCGAGATAGCGCTGATATCCCTCGGGAAAAGAGCGTCGATTGCCTTCGTTGACCGAGTACGTCTTGCCGCTCTTGGGGATCTGGATGCCGTGCTCGACGAGCAGGAACGAACCGATGCTCGGGTCGAGCACGAACATCGAGACGCCGGAACCCGTCGTGAGCACGAACACGGTCGAGCTGCCGTAGAGGATGTACCCCGCCGCCGACTGCTCGACGCCGCGCTGCAAGATCGACGCATCGGGTGTCAGCGCGCGACGGTCGTGCCTCAGGATGCTGAAAATCGTCCCGACCGCGCCGCAGGTGTCGAGGTTCGACGAGCCATCGAGCGGATCGAACAACACGCAGTACGGTCGCTCGCCACCGCTTTCGCGCTGGATGAAGGTCGGATTCTCGTCTTCCTCGCTGGCGACGATCGCTACCCCTGAGCGCGAGCCGAGACAGCGCAAGAGCGTCTCGTTCGCGATGACGTCGAGCTTCTGCTGCCGCTCGCCCTGCACGTTCTCACCATCGAGCGAACCGAGCACGTCCTGAATGCGCGCGCGTCGGATCTTGTCGGCGATGACCTTCGCCGAGAGCGCCATCGCGGAGAGGATCCACGAGAAGGTGCCCGAAGCGTGGGGGTGCTTCTGCTCCTCGGCGAGGATGTGCGTCTGGAGCGTGGTCAGGTTCTCGCGCATGGCGAGCCGTGGCGCGGGCGTCGGGGGGGTGTCGACCATGTCGGGGATGCTACTCGACCGCCCGTGCTCGCGGAGCGAGCACCAACCGAGCCGCAACCGACTCTCGACATCCAAGCCCGCGCTGCACGCCGCGTGCTCGAGGCTCCGCGCTCCGACACCCTCGAGCGCCGACCCTTGACTTTGCCGCCGAAATTCGACGTTCTGATCGACTCATCCTCCCGGCGCCCACCGCGCCCAGTCCTAGATCCCCACGGAGAATCCCCATGGCCAAGGGCCAACAACAGCCGAAGAACACGAAGAAGCCCAAGCTCTCCATCCAGGAGAAGCAGGACAAGAAGAAGGCCAAGATCGCCAAGAAGGGCGGCTGAGCTTCGTCGTCCTCGAACGGCGCGCTGCGTCCGAGCTCGAGGAACACGTTCGATCGACGAGGGACTTCCGGCCGCGCACGCTCTCGAGCTGCGCGAGTTCTGAGGTCCCTCGCTCGTTCAAGGCATCTTGACGACCGTCGTCTCGCCCGCGCGGATCGTGACCGGCAGTTCGAACGGCGGCAGCACGTTCTCCTGGCTCCATCCGCCCGGCTCGTGCTCGCTGTAGCGAAAAACCTCGACGTGGATCGTCCACTCGCCCGCACCCGCGCGGCCGAGCGCGAGCGAGAGTCCCGCCCACGATCCGTTCGACATCGGCCGCACCGGCGCGTTCCGCAGCCACCGACTTGTCGACATCCCCGGGATCGCTTCACCACGAGGCGCGAGACGAACGATCACCCCGCCGCTCTCGGGCAACACGAGCGACTCTGGGAGTCTCAGTTCGATCCGACCCGTGTTCGCCTGGATCACGATCTCGCGCTCGACGCCGGGAACGAGCACGATCGGCTCCGAGGCCGCGAGGAGCAACCCGTTGGTGCTTGCGACGCGCACGCACACTTCGGCGCCCGAGCGAATCAGACCCGACCACACTCCCGCTTCCGTCGTCGGCCCGCGTGTCACGCCCGTCGTTCCAGCGTTCGGCAGCCGCAGGAACAACTCGAGCGACGCGCCCGTGAGCGGCTCTCTGTCCACGAGCACGACCACACTCAAGCGGCCAGGCGCACAGGCCGTCGCATCGAGCACGACTTCGCGCGTCTCACCTGCGGCCAGAGTGAGGAGCATCGACCGCTCGGCGACGTCCTCGATGATCCCTAGCTCGAGGCCGAACGCTCCCTCGAGGTACCACCGCACGGTGGTCTCGCCCGGGGGGAGACCCGGCATCTCGAAGGTCCCGTCCTCGCGCTCGATCGCCACGGGCGTGCGACCCAGGACCGAGACCTCCCACCCTGCGGGCGATCCGGCTCCGACGACGAGTCGTCCGCGCAAGGTCGCCCCCAAGGCGACGCTTACGTCGCCGAGATCGACGTCCCCTTCGCCCCCGACTCGCAGGCTCTCGATTCGGTGGACCCGTCCCCCCCCCCACGCGACGCTGAGCCCGTAGGTACCGACGGACAGCGCGCTGAACTCGAACGAGCCGTCGGAGCGGGTGACCACTTCGCGCGAGCGGCCCACGAACGACCCGAGGTCCCAGGTGTGGGTGCGCCCGAGCTCGATCGTCCCTGGCACTCGCGGCTCCGGTCCGAGCGCGATGTGCGCGCGGCCGAGTGTGACCTGTGCCTGCTCCAGCGGCATGCCACCTCGGAGGATCCGTCCACGCAGCGTGCGCCCACGCTCCAAACGCAGCGTCTGCACGCGTTCGCTCCCCGCATCGTGCGCCACGAGAACACGCATGGGCACGAATCCAGGAGCGGACAGGAACACTTCGTTGAGACCGGGCTCAGCAGCCAGCACGGTCTCGTTCGACTCGCGACGCGACGACCTGGGGAAGTGCTCGTTCCAGTCCGCGAAGTCACGCGCGATCGGGCGCG
>JAYTBY010000486.1:0-7706 GCA_043736755.1 Planctomycetota bacterium
CCCGAGAAATCGTGGGGTAAACGGCCAGCCAGCAGCTCGTAAGTGATGACTCCGAGTGTGTACACATCGGAGCGAGCGCCGATCTGCTCGCGCTCACCAGCCGCCTGCTCCGGACTCATGTACGGCACGGTGCCGACGAGTTGTCCGACCCCGGTGAGCATCGTCGCCGTCGCGAGGTCCGAGTCCGTGGCGCGCGCGACGCCGAAGTCGAGGACTTTGGGCTGCGCACGGCCCGCACTGGTATCGATGAGCACGTTCGCCGGCTTCAAGTCGCGATGAACGACGCCATTCTGGTGCGCGTGTTGAACCGCATCGCAGACGAGAGCGACGAGCGCGAGGCGCTCGCGCGCGCCGAGTCGTTCGCGCACCGCGTACTCGACGATCGTGGGACCGTCGACGAACTCCATCGCAAAGAACGGCTCCGGACCATTTCCCGTTTCGGCGGTTCCAGCCTCGTGAATCGCCGCGATGCCGGGATGATGAAGTCGACCGAGAACTCGAGTCTCCTGCTCGAATCGCCGCAGCGCGCGCGGCGCGACGCTCGTGGCGCGTAACACTTTCAACGCGACGAGCCGATTGGGATTCTCTTGTCGCGCGAGATAGACGACGCCCATCCCGCCTTCACCGAGGACACGCTCGATCGCGTAGTTCCCGACGCGCGCCGGATGACTGGCGTCACGCGCGATCTCGGCCGTCGCAAGCGGCGTCGCCATGAATTCGCCCGCACGAGCGTCGTGCCCGAGGAGTTCGAGGACTTCCTGGACGACATCCGGCTCACCATCAGCCGCGTTGCGCACGAAAAGCTCGCGTTGCGCCGGCTCGAGCTCGAGCGCAGCCGCGAACAAGTCCTGGATGCGCGTATCGGATCGCTTCCCCGTCACACGCACATCATGCGCCCGGGTCACTTATCTCGCGCAGAACGCGGCGTCCCGAGGGCGCCTCACTCGAGATCTCGCATCGCGGTTGCCGCCCTCGGTCGCTCGACGTAGGGTTCGTGGCCCTCCGCGCCCGGCGACGTCTTGATCCGCGACCTCACCATCGTCTTGCCGGCCTACAACGAGGCGCTGCGGATCGAAGCGACCATCGCGAAGATCCTCGCCTACGCGGAGTCGCACTTCGACACGCTCGAACTCATCGTCGTCGACGACGGCAGCGCGGACGGAACCGGCGATCTGGTGGAGCGCAAGTTCGCCGGTCGCGTGAAGGTCCTGCGGCGACCGAACGGCGGCAAGGGCGCGGCGGTGCGCATGGGTGTGCTGGCCGCGACACGACCATGGACGCTCTTCGCCGACGCGGACCTCTCGATCCCGATCGAGGAGATCGGGAAGCTCAGCCTCCGCACGCACGAAGCGCCGATCGTGATCGGCAGCAAACGCGCGCCCGGCGGTTCCATCGTCTATCCGAAGTTCCGCCTGTTCCTCGGCGCGATCGGCGGTTTCGTGATTTCGACGCTCGTCGTGCGCGGATTCCACGACACGCAGTGTGGCTTCAAGCTGTACCGCACCGACGTCGCGAAGGAACTGTTCGGGGTGAACAAGCTCGACGGCTTCGGTTTCGATTTCGAAGTGCTGTACCTCGCGCGGCGTTTCGGACATCGCGCGATCGAGGTGCCTGTGCGCGTCGAACACCAACTGGGCAGCACCGTGCGCGCGACCAGCTATCTCCGTGTGTTGCTCGAAGCGGTGCAGGTCTTCTCGAACAAGCTCACCGGCGCGTATCCGCCGCGCACGCGCTGATCAGCACAGCAGGATCGATAGTTTGCGCCGGTACTCCGCGACAGCCGGATCCGCTCCGAGCGCTTCGAACGCCTCGACCATGGCTTTGCGCGGCTCGCTGTCGTTGAAGCGCAGGTCGATTTTCGCCGCCTGATAGAGCTGTTCGAGCCCGTCCACGTTCTTCCCGTCGGCGAGTAGCCCACGCCCGAACGCGATGCGCGCCTTCACGTCGTCCGGGTCCTTCTTCACCGCCGCATCGAGCGGTGCGAGGTCCGTCTTGTTCGCCTGGAGCGCGAGCAAACCCTTCGCCGCGCGGCCCGGATCCGACTCCTTCTCGTCGTCGGGCAGCGCCTCGTACTCGGCACGGCCGTCCTCGGTCTCACCGATCGCGAGCAGGAGGCGCGCACGGTGTGCACGCGCCAACGGATACGGCGGATCCTGGTCTGCGAGTTCCGCGACGTGCATCAGCGCGATCGCCGGTTCGCCAGCCTTCTCGTGCGCGATCGCGGCTTCCAACGGATCGATGGAAGGGCCCAGGTGCTTCTCGAGGATCTCGCGGATCTTCTTCTCGGGCTGAGCCCCCGTGAATCCGTCGACGGGCTTGCCGCCCTTCATGAGCAGCACGGTCGGCACGCTCTGCACCTGGAACGCATCCGCGATCTCGGGGTTCGCGTCGATGTCGATCTTCGCGAGGACGAACTTGCCGTTCATCTCACGCGCGAGCTTCTCGAGGATCGGTCCGAGCGTCTTGCACGGCCCGCACCACGTCGCCCACAGATCGACGAGTACGGGCGTGGTTCGCGAACGCTCGACGACCTCTTGTACGAAGGTCTCGGTGGTGACGTCGACGATGGGGGATGCGGTGGTCATGCGGAGTCTCTAGGCCGGAGGAGAAGCCCGCAGGATAGCAGCGCGTGGGCGAGGCCCGCACGCGTGGACCCGCTGTGAGTGCGGCTGTAACGAGGACCGCCCGTACAAATCGAGGCCGAAATCATGCTCTGGAACGACTCAACCCCGAGTGCCCGCGGGGCGGGCACTCGGGGTCGCGGGCCTCGTCGTCCTCGAGCGCGCGAGGAATTCAAGGGTCGACGCGGTCGCCACCCAGCCACGCACATCAGAATGAGAAGCGGACACCGCCGAGGATCACGTCGTCGTCCTCGATCTTCTCGTAGGTCACACCGACGCTCAGGAACCTGAGGAGGTGCGCACGAACGCCGACGTTCCAGAACACCGGGTCGTCGTCGCTGCCCAGTCGGTTGTCCAACTTCAGCGTGCCGAGGCCGCCGTTCAGCTCGAGGCCGCCGCTCGTCCACGGCAGGGCGAACCAACGCGCTCCAAAGAACGTGCGATAGCCGGTGTCCGAGTCGTCGAGTTCGTCGAGGTCGCTCGACACGTCGTTGTAGAGGAAGCCGATTTCACCGACGAGATCGAGGTTCGGGAGGACGCCGAAGTGCGCGCCGGCGCCCAGCGTCATCTGGTCCGTGTCCGTGTTCTCGAAGTCCGTCGATTGGTTCGAGTACTCACCGAACAGGTAGAACCAGACGAGCAGATTGAGCGACCCACGGCCGTAGAAGATCTCGACGTCGTCGTCGAAGTCGTCGACCTCGTTCTTCGCGACGCCGACTTCGACGTACGTGTAGCTGAGCATCGAATCCGCGTCGGGCTCCAAAGCCGGGGCTGCCGCGACCACCGGTCGCGGCGCCAGGAACTCTGCGAGCGGCGAAGCGCTCAGCGATTCGGATGCGCCGGAGTTCGGCGCGAAGGTCGTGACGACGAGCACACAAGCGAAGAGCGGCATGGGATTCTCCGTGGGTACGGCCGACCGAAAACTGCAGGGATGACGCGGCCCCGGCGAATGGCTCGAGCGCAGCTCGGAACTCGCCAGGACCCGATTGGACCGCGGATCAGAACGAGAGGCGCACGTTGCCGAGGACTTGGTCGTCGTCCTCGATCTTCTGGTAGGCGAGGCCGACGCTGAACGCGTCGAAGAAGTGGGCTCGCGCGCCGACTTCGAAGTAGACCGGCTTGTCGTCGCTGCCGAAGTTGTCGAGGCCGTACTGCCCGATCTCGCCGTTGATCTCGAGGCCACCGCCATCCCAGGGCAGCGCCATGAAGCGCGCGCCGCCGTCGATGATGTAGCCGCTGTCGTCGTCG
Source organism: Planctomycetota bacterium (assembly GCA_043736755.1). Classification (GTDB taxonomy): domain Bacteria; phylum Planctomycetota; class UBA1135; order UBA1135; genus JAEUHZ01. The sequence continues at coordinate 3,870 of JAYTBY010000486.1, forward strand.
AGATCCGAGTCCGTGAACAGCCAGCCGATCTCGCCGTAAACGCTGAGGCGCGGCATCACGGTGAAGTGCGCGCCTGCCCCGAGGGTGATGAGATCGGTGTCCACGTCACCGCTCGGGATGTCGAACGACTGGTTTGCGTACTCGCCGAAGATGTGGAGGAACTCGAGCAGCTCCACCGAAGCTCGCCCGTAGTAGACGTCGGCTTCCTCGTCGACGTTGTCGACGTCGTACTTGGCCGCGCCCAGTTCGACGTAGGAGTAGCTCAATTGCGCGCCTTGCACGGTCTCGTTGTGCGAGTCGGGGGTCGCCAAGAAGGCGCTGAGCGTCGAGGCGTCGAGGTCCGCGGTGAGAGTCGGCGCGATCGCGAGAGCGGTGGTCAGGAGGAACATCGGGATTCCGTACGTCGGGGATTGGGCGCGACTGGCGCTCGAGCGCCGTCGCAGAGGCATGATCGCGCGCAAGAGTAGGCGCGAGCCGCGGTCGTCGTCCACCCCGTCGCGTCAGGCAGATGCCGACGTCAGCCGCCGGTCAGGCGCGCGACGCCCGTCGAACCCGTCATGCCGCTCAATCGATCGCGCCAAACGAGTTGGATCATCGAGCCCGCCTGTTCGTGCGGCCGCCCTTCGAGCCGCAGGATCGCGGTGCCGTCTTGGTTCGCGCTGACCGTGGCGAGGCGCTGACACGGGTCGGCGATGCACCAACGGCCACTGCCGAATGTCGGACCCGGCACCGCGCGCGGACCCGCCACGAGGATGCCGAGAGCTTGCGGCGGAAGGTCCGTCGCGACGACGAGCGTCTGCGATCCTGCGCCGATGCAAATCAGCGGGGTGCCGGGACACGGACCGCCGCTCGCTTGGCTGAGCGGCGACGTGGCGGCGAGGACGAGAGCGAGAGTTGCGATCCGGCGAATCACGGGGGAGCCTCCTGACGGGCTGGGGCGGACGACGGTGGGCCGCTCGTCTGCCCGAGCAACGCGGAAAATGTGCGCGGCGGAGCGATCGGGTGCCGGAGATGGGAGTGCGGGCGAGCCCTCGCGCTCAGAGATTGCGCCGCAAGAGCGACAGACCCTCACGCGCTTGCCGGGCCAACTCGCCCGGGTTCGCGACGCCGCGCAGTCGGCGCATCAGGTAACGCGGCCGCAGGTAGAAGCGCCGGACCATCTCCTTCTTCAGCGCGAGCATCTCCGCCCGTTCGAGGTGCTTCGTCGGCAGGAACGCGTCGGCGCCGCCTTGGTCCATGACGAGGTCATCCTCGCCGCACAGGCCGAGTTCGATCGCTTGGCGACGGAACGGCGTGCCGAAGCGTGGCACGGCCATGTTCAGCGAGAGGAAGTCGAGATCGAGCTCGACGGCCAGCTCGAGCGTGCGTCGCAGCGACGCGGCGTCCTCCTCCGGGAGGCCGACGATGAACGTGCCGACCGTGCGCAGGCCGTGGCGTTTCACGCGGCGAAATCCGTCGCGGACGGCGTCGACCGAGTAGCCCTTCTTGTACGTCGCGAGGCGCGCGTCGTCGGCGCTTTCGACGCCGAGGATCACGGTGTGGCAACCGGCGCGCTTCATCGCGGCGAGGAGTTCGTCGTCGGCCGTGTCGGGGCGCGTGAAGGCGGTCCACGAGAGGTCGCCACGTTCTTCGAGGCCGCGGCACAGATCGAGCGCGCGCCTTTTCACCACGCCGAACGTCTGGTCGAGGAAGAAGAGCTCGCGGATGCCGAGTGAGCGGATGTGATCGACTTCGAGCAACGCGTCCTCGACCGAGCGCGTCTTGAAGCCCAGCGTGCCGATCACGCAGAACGTGCACGGATAGGGGCAGCCATAGTCCGTGATCAACGTCGCGAACGGCTCGCGTCGTGCGAACGAGAAGCGGTAGCCCTTCGCCAAGAACAGTTCGTGGCGCGGCGTCGGCACGCGGAACGCGCCTTTGCGTGCACCGCGGTGCACGCGCTCGATCGCGCCGCCGACACGCCGAACCGTCGATTCCTCGAGTGCATCGAGATCACGTGCGAGCCAATGGATTACATCGCGATTCGAGAAGTCGTGCAGCGCGAGCTCGAGCCACGGTTCTTCCGCGAGGCGCTTCTCGCTGTGTTCGTGGAGGACGTCGCCGATCGCGGCGATGCGGCGACCGCGTGCGGCTTGACGCCCGAGGAACGCGCGGTCTTCGGGCCACGAAACGGCGCCCACGAGACTCACGATGGCTTCGGGCGCCAGCGCGTCGATGCGCGCCTCGGCGTCCGCGACCGAAAGCGATTCAGCGATGCAATCGAGGACGACGACCGCGTGCTCGGCCGCGACCGTGCCTGACATCACGACCAAGTCGATCGGATGGAAGAGGTAGTTCGATTTCGTCGTCTTCGAGCACAGGTAGTCTCGAATGTAGACGCGATTCCCCGGCGGATTCAGCAGGAGGACCTTCACGGTGCCGAGTGCTCTCGCTCAGCGGGAACGCCCCCGCGGAGTACGTGCAGTCCGCCGCGCGCTCCACGTCGTGCTGCTGGAACGAGCACGGCGTCGAGCATCCACGCACGCGTCTCTTCGAGCACGACCTGCACCGAGAGGTTGACCAGGCACTCGGGAAATCCGCGCACGCAGTTCAGCACCTTGTTCTCGTGCACGTTGATGCACGGGCTGCACACGGGCGGGCGCCACAAGGCACTGGCGCGTTCGCCGAGCGGTCCGTACATGACCGGCGTTTCGGGTCCGAAGAGGCCGATCGTCGGCGTGCCGAGCGCGGCCGCGATGTGCATCGGACCCGAGTCGTTCGTGACGACGGTGTGCGCGTCGGCGAGCGCGGCGCACAGCTCGCCGATCGTCAATTGGCCCGCGAGATCGAGCACGTAGCCGCGCGTGACGTCGCCCACACGCGCCGCGATCGAATGAACGTACTCGGCCTCCGACGGCGCGCCGACCAGGACGACGGGGACGCCGTCGTCGTTCGCGAGCGTGCTGGCGAGTTCGGCGAACGAGGTCGCGGGCCAACGGCGCTCCAAGGAGAGCTCGCCGGCGTTCGGATTCAGCACGACGTACGCGCTGCCTCGGGGAAGTCCCAAAGCCTCGAGCTTGCGGCGCAAACTCGCGCGTTCCTCGTCGCGAGCGGTGAAGGGCCGGAGTTCGTCGGGACCCACCTCGCGGCCGTTCTCGCCGCCAGCGAGCGCGCGGAAGTTGCGCGCGACGTGCCAATAGCGATTGAACGGCACGGTTCGGTGGTGGAAACCGCCACGATTCACGTGCGGCGATGCGAACCCGCTCGTTTCGCGTGCGCCGGTCGCCAAGGAAACGAGTGCGGAGAAGCGCGTGAAGAACTCGAAGTCGTAGACGCGATCGAAGCGGCGGCGGCGCAATGCCGCGACGAGGGCCAGGATGCGCGCGTGGATCCGCATCCATCCGAGTGGCCCGCGACCGGTCCTCACGTCGAGCGCCAGGACCTCGTCGAACGCACCGAGACCGCGCACGAACTCGGCGTTCGCTTCGAGCGTGAGCAGCGTCAACCGCGCATCGGGGTGTCGCCGACGCAGCGCCGCCACCGCCGGGGTCAGGAGCTGGAGGCTTCCGATGCCCCAGAACTTGATGAGCAGGATGTCGCGTGACGCCGTGGCCGGCGCCCGCCGCAGCGCCCGCAGCCAACGCACGGGCTGGAGCAACGCGCACAACGCGATCCCGAGCACCTGGTCGGCCGCCTGGAGGCGCTTCATCGGGATCGCCTGCATGCGACCTCCCAATCTAACCGTGGACGTCGGCGTCGGGTGGGAAGGTGTTGGATGAACGCGCTGGGTGTACGGAGTCAGGCTCGCCTCCGCCGTTCGAGATACGGAGAGATACGGAGCCAGAGCACTTTTTCCAC
>JAYTBY010000487.1:0-3517 GCA_043736755.1 Planctomycetota bacterium
TGCTTCGACCACAAGAGGCCCGCGTACGCCTGACGCACGACAGTGCGTTCGTCGTCCCCCAGTCCAGCGGGCTCGCGAGCTGCATAGAAGGCATCGTGCTCCGACTTGCGCTGATCGAGCGTGCGCTCGAACGCGGCGCCGAACCGATCGTTCGGAGCGTCGGCCGACGGCCGCAGACGTAGCCGCAGCTCACGTGACTCGCCGGCCGCCAAACCGAGCTTCACGATCCAAGCCGCCTTCGTGCCGCTCGGCTTCGGGTTGACGGCGTCCTTGCGCGAGTTCACGACGTACTCGTGGAAGGCATCCTTCACGAACGGGACCGTGTTTTCGCCGCCGAAAAGGCGCTTGATGTTCGTCTCGTTCTCGGTGAAGACGAGCTCGGGATCTCCCCCTCCCACGTCGTCCAAGGACAGCTCGTAACGCCCCAGGGTGGGTTCGTCGAGGCGGATGCGACGCCCCGTTTCACGATGCAAGCGCGGCCGAACGTCGCAACCTTCCTCGCTGCAACCCCACGACCAAGCGTTGCGGAACCACACGGTCGGAAGAACGTGCAGCGTCGCCTTCTCGGGCCCTCGGTTCGTGACCACGACGACGATCTGCGTGTCGTCCTCGCCGGCCTTCGCGTAGCGTAATTCGACGTCGAAGTAGCGGTTTTCGGCGAAGATCCCCGTGTCGACGAGTTCGTATTCCGATTCGCTGCGCGACCGACGCGCGTTTTCCTCGACGAGATCCACATAGGGGAACTCGCCCTGTGGGTACTTGTAGAGCGCGGTGCACCACGAATGCGTGGGCGTCGACTCCAGGAAGAAGTAGTCCTCTTTCACGTCTTCGCCGTGGTTGCCCTCGTGATGGACGAGACCAAAGAGACGCTCCTTCAGGATCGGGTCACGCCCGTTCCAAAGTGCGACCGAGAAGCAGATGCGGCACTGGCGATCCGTCCATCCGAGCAAGCCGTCTTCGCCCCACCGGTACGCGCGACTGCGCGCTTGGTCGTGCGGGAAAAAGCGCCAGCAATCGCCGTCTGCTGAATAGTCCTCGCGTACGGTTCCCCATTGCCGCGCCGCCAAGTACGGGCCGAACCGTTTCCAGTTCGCCGCGCGCGTCGCGTCCAGGGCCAAGCGATCGGACTCGGGATCGACGCGCGACGACTTTTGCTGCGGCATGAGGGTGCGAGCCGCCCACTCGCGATTGCAGAGAGGAACGGAGCGCCAAGAATGAGGACGACCGCAGGTTCGCGCAACTCACTGCGACCATATTGCTAGGATCGATCGCGGAGGCTGTTCCCGTTTCCATCGCCCCGTCCTGCCTCGTGCACATGCCCCCCGCGCTCAAAGCGGGAATCCTGGACGCGCTCGCCGCGTTGGGACGTTCGTTGGGCGAGCAAGTCGACCCGCGCACGTTTCTCGACGATTTTTCGCGACTCCTGCGCACCTGGGTACCGCACGACCGGCTCGTCGTCGCGAGCCTCGCCGAGGACGAGTCGAGCTTCACGATCCTCGCCGAACAGACGGGCCCGCTCGGTGCGCTGCACGAGGGCCACTACACGAACATCGGCTCGCCGCGCGCGCGCCATCCCGTCAGCGACTGGGGCATCGCCGAAGTGTTCCGTGGTACGCCGATCGTGGCGCCCGACCTCCAAACCGATCCACGTTTCGCGACGCAACCCGGCGAGCGTCCGATCCTGCAGGCCGGCATCCGATCGGGAATCGCAGCGCCTCTCGTGCACGGCGGCCGCGTCGTGGGCGCCTTGATCGCGACGAGCGTGACCCCGAACGTCCACACAATCGATCACCTCCCGATCTTCACGTGCCTCGCGGACATCGTCGCGCCGTTCGTGCAAGGCGCGGTTCTCCAGCAGCGCGATCGGATCCGCCGCCACAGGTTCGAAGTCCTCTCGCGCTTGACGGCGCAGATCGCTGGAACGCTGGAATTCCGCGACGTTTTCGCGAAGTTGGCCGAGGTGGTACGGGAGGCGATCGAGTTCGAATCGATGGGCGTCCTCGTCGTCAGTCCGGATGGCCAGGAAGTGATCTCACTCGTCGAGGTCGATCATGTCCGCCCGCAAACGCCGCCACCGGACCGCGTGCCCGGCGACCAGTTCACGCTCGGCCGCCGAGTTCTCGGCGGGCATGCGACCATCATCCGCGACGCGCCCGATGAGCTCGACAAGACCCTGGCCGGCGATGGCTGGATCATCGAGAGCGGTGTGCGGTCCGTCCTCGCGTTACCTCTGTGGATGCGCGAGAACGTCGGCGGGGTCTTGTACTTCGCCCACCGCGAACCGCGCTGGTTCGACTCGTCCGACGAGGAGATCGGCCGCGCGGTCGCGCTCCAGGTCTCGCTCGCGATCCAACACCAGCACTTGGCCGAGGAACAGCAGCGACTGGCGGCCACGGAGTACCGCGCCAAGAAACTGGAACGTCGCGTGGAAACGCTGCAATTGGAGCTCGAGGCGCGCTTCGGCTTCGACGGGATCGTCGGACGATCTCCCGAGTTGCGCGCCGCGCTCGACAAGGCCGCAAAGGTCGCGCCCACCGAGACGACTGTGCTCATCACCGGCGAGAGCGGCACGGGCAAAGAACTCGTTGCGCACGCGATCCATGGCACGAGCCCGCGGCGCGAGGGACCGTTCGTCGCACTGAACTGCGCGGCGATCCCCGAGTCGATCCTCGAGTCCGAGCTGTTCGGTCACGAACGGGGCGCGTTCACGGGGGCCGATCGCGCGCGCGCCGGCAAGATCGAAGCGGCCGGCGGCGGCACGCTCTTCCTGGACGAGATCGGCGAACTGTCCCCGCCCGCTCAGGCGAAGCTCCTACGCGTGATCCAAGAGCGCGAGTTCACGCGCGTCGGGGGAACGACGACGCAAAAGGCCGACGTGCGCTTGCTCGCGGCGACGAATCGCGACCTCCTGGCCGACGTTCGCGAGGGACGCTTCCGCGAGGACCTCTACTACCGCCTCGCGGTCTTCGCGGTGCACCTGCCTCCGCTGCGGGAACGCGGCGATGACATCCGGATCCTGGCCGAGCACTTCCTGGCGGAGTTCGGCCGACGGATGGGCAAGAGCGACGACGGGCTGTCGCGGGAAGCGCGCGACCGGCTGCTCTCGTACTCGTGGCCCGGGAACATCCGGGAACTCTCGAACGCGATCGAGCGCGCGCTCATCCTCTCGGACGGTGGAGCGATCCGGCCCGAACTCCTCGGCCTCCCGACGAGAAGCCCGAGCGTCGCGGGCCCCGAGGCGCCGTCTGCTTCGAAGGCCCCCGCCAGCGGGGGCTCACTACCCGAAGTCGAACGCCGCCTTGTCGTCGACGCGCTCCGGCGCACCGAAGGCAACAAGGTCCAGGCCTCTGTGGTTTTGGGCGTGACTCGGTCGCAGCTCTACACGTTGCTGAAAAAACATAAGATTGAAGCCCCGTGAGCGCGGGAAGCTGCGGAGTCCGCTCGTTCAGGGGCTCCCAGATTCTGTTCCAAGGTGTAGATATCTGAGCAGAACGACTGCTCGGATATAGACATCCGG
>JAYTBY010000488.1:0-3516 GCA_043736755.1 Planctomycetota bacterium
CAGAAGCTCATGGCCGACGTGCGCACGGCGCGCACCGAGGCCGAGAAGGTGCGCACCGAGACGGAGAAGAAACTCCAGGAAGCCGAGTCGTTCGTACGCGAGACCGAGATCCGGAAAGTCGAGAACGAGCGCAAGGGAGAACGGCTCGAGGCCGAGGCGCAACGCGGGATCGAGGACCGCGTGCGGGAAGCGCGCTCGCGCGTCGCACGGATCGCGGCGCTGCTCGAACAAGTGCCCAATGCCCAGCGCAAAGCGCTCGAAATGGCGCTCGCAGACCTCGACGCCGAACTCTCGGGGGCCGCGGTCTCGAACCGGCGGCAGGAGTTCCTCGACGGGCTCGCGAAGGGCAGTTTCGTGTACCTTCCGCGCTACAAGCAGCGCGTTCCGGTGCAGAAAATCGACCACGAGAAGCGTCAGGTGAAGGTGCTGCTCGGCGGGATCGGCATGACGGTCGGCTTCGACGAGGTCACCTCGATCGAGTCACGTTGAAGTTCGGGGACGTGACCGGCGCGCCGGTGTCGGCTAACCAGTTGGAATTCCGCATCGAGGAGGATCGAAACGTGAAGCAGACCCTGGAGATCCCTGGCATGTCGTGGTGGCCCTCGATTTCGTTCGCACTCGTCGCGCTCGCTTTCGTGCCGCTCGAAGCGGCGCGCGCGCAGGACGCCATCGCTCCGGGGACCGCGCCGGCACCGTCCATCACGCCCGCACCTTCACCCGCGCCCGCCGCGCCGCGCCAGTCGGGCGGGGCCGCGCCCTCCGACGACGCGACGAAGATGGGCTCGCCGCCCACATTGAAGGCCGGCACGACCGAGCCGCAGATGTGGCCCGCCGCGACCGAGGAAGGTTGGAAGAAGCCGGTGCTCGTGCCGTTCCAACGCAGCTTCGACGATGCGCTGCGCGTGGCGAAAATGACAGGCAAGCCGATCCTCGCCGCGATCAACATGGATGGCGAGATCGCCAGCGAGCACTGGGCCGGCGTGCGCTATCGCGACGCCGAGACGGCGAAGCTCTTCGAGCCCTACGTCTGCGTCGCCGGGTCGGTCTACCGGCACACACCGCGCGATCACGATGCCGACGGACGGCGCGTTCCGTGTCCGCGCCTCGGCGGCATGACCTGCGGCGAGCACATCGCGGCCGAAACCGAGCTCTACGACCGCTACTTCGACGGCGCACGCATCTCGCCGCGGCACCTCGTTCTCGAGCCGGACGGGAAGGAGACGCTCGACGTCTACTTCTCGTGGGACACGCAAACGGTCGTGACGACGCTCGTGAAGGGCGCCGAGAACCGTCCACCGCCGCGCCCTATTCTGCGCGATCTCCCGATCACCGATCGCACGCAGAGCCCGGACGTCACCGACCGCGAAGCCGTCGAGACGGAGTACCTGAAATCGACGGTTGAAACGCGCCGTGCATTGCTCACTTCCGTCCTCGAACGCCGCGTCGTCGATCAGATCGACCTCCTGCGGCTCGCGATCTTCGGCCTCGACCGTGACCTAGCGCGCATCGCGCGTCAGGCGCTCGCCCGGTCCGAGACGGAGGCGGCGGTCGACTTGATCGCGGAAGCTCTGCAGGTGCCGCTGGCCGCGGACGAGCGCGAACTGCTTCTCGCGGCGGCCGAGCGGCTCGCGGCGAAGTTTCCCCGTGCTCACACGGTGAGCGCCGTGCACAGCGGACTCGCAACGGCCTCGCCGCGCCTGGATCCACGTCGCTTCGCGGAACTCGAGTACGCCTCGCGCGCGCGCGCGCATTCACCCGTGGATCCCTCCACGAGCTTGGAAGGTCGCGCCTCTGCATCCGAAGCCAGTCCATCCGATGCGATGCCGCGCTTGGCTCTGGCCGAGTCGCTGCTCGAACGCGCAGAAGACCCCGTGACGGAGCGGAAGTTCGCGCGACTGCTCGCGAGCGACGCGGGTGCCGCCGCGCGCGCCGCGGTGGAAGCCGGCGCGAGCGGTTGGCGACCGGCCGCGATCTTGGCGGCCGTCGCGGATTGGGAAGGCGACGCAGCGAACGGACGGAAGTACGCACTGGCTGCAGTCGAGGCCGGGATGCTGACGGCCGGCGCGGGTGTCGCGACGATTCACGAGCGCACGCTCTTGCGAGTTGTCGCGCTGTTCGCGTCGGCGCGACAACACGCGATTCGCGAGGCCTATCGCGCACGCAAGTCGTGGCCGCCTGAATGGTTGTCCGACGTGAACGCGGCCTACGCGCTGGTCGCGAAGAACGCGTTCGCGACGGACGAGCAGCTCATCTCCTTCCACGACTTCTTGCGCTGGCTGGGCGGAGCGCAGCGCGCGCGCGCGATCCTCGACGAGGCGCTGGAGCGGTTCCCGGCGTCGCCGCTGGTGCACGATCGACTGCGCTCGCGGTTGCTCTACGAGGGCGGGCCGGCGGGGCTCGAGACCGGGTACGCGACGCGGATCGCGCGCGATCCCTCGAACCCGGATCTCGCGTGGTTTGCGGGCTACGCATCGCTCGTTGCGGCCGAACACCGACGTCGCGAGGGCGACGCGGTCGCGGCGCTCGCCGCCTATGACCGTGGCCTCGCGTTCTTCGATGAAGCGGCGCGAGTTCGACCCGAAACAGCGGCCAATGCCGAGCATTTCGCCGCGTTGGGCCTTGCCGGCCGCGCACGCCTCGCACTGGAGCGTGGCGAGCTGGAACGGGCCGTGGCGGAGATGGTCGCGTCCCTCGAGCGCTCACCTGGCGCCGCGGCGACACCGGATGGACTGAACATCACGCCGGCGGACACGGCCAAGATGCTCCGTGCACGCGTGGAGGAAGCCGGCCGGGCGGAACTCGTCTCGAAACTGCAGGCGGCACTCGACGCACTCGATCCGAAGCTGCTCGAGAAGCGCGCGTTCGAGCTCGAAGATCCGCGTCAGACCCGGCGGCAGCGCGATTCGTCGGGGAATCCGGAACGACCTCGCTGATCGGTGCGTCGAGGCAGGGGTGCTCCGACGGCAGAACGGGTCCGATGGAGCGCCAAGAAGCAGGCCCTCCTCGTCGGCTCGAACTCAGTTGCTTGTTTCCTCGCCTCGTCCGGGCGAAAACGCACGCACGGTGGCTGACATCCTCCTCGTGGACAACGACGCGCGCATCGCGGATCTCGTCGCGTTCTTCCTGCGGCGCTCGGGTCATGCCGTGCGGACGGCGGAGAGTTTCGCCGTGGCGCGCGAGGAGATCGCGCGCGCGCGGCCCGACCTCGTGTTGAGCGACCTCGACCTGGGCGCGGAGAGCGGACTCGTCGAACTTCCGCGCCTCGCGGCGAGCGGCGACCTGCCGCCCACGCTCGTCGTGTCGGGATTCCTCGATCGCGCGACGCAGATCGAGCTCGAGCGCTTGCCCCAGGTCGTCGGAGTCCTCGCCAAACCGTTCGATCTCGACGTGCTCGTGGCGCGCATCGGAGAGGTGCTGGCGCGCGCGACGCAGCCGGAGATCCTCGTCAACGACGACGGATGGATCGAGCTTGCGCGCGACACGGAGCCCGCGTGACTTCACTGCGTTGGACGACGG
>JAYTBY010000489.1:0-3503 GCA_043736755.1 Planctomycetota bacterium
CCCACGAGGAACCGTATGTTGCCGATCGCTGCTGCACTGGGTCTCCCCGAGATCCTCCTGATCGTTTTCGCCATCCTGCTGCTCTTCGGAGCGCGCAAGTTGCCCGAATTGGCGCGCTCCATGGGGAGCAGTGTCCACGAGTTCAAGAAGGGCATGAGCGACGGTGGGAAGGACGCTGCTTCGGGCGCGCCCACGGCGACGAAGTCCGAGAAGCCGCCCGAGCACTGAGCTCGAGCACCTCGACCCGTGACTCCGGCCGTCCCGCTGCCTGCGCGTCGGGTGCTGCCATCCGCTCTCTCATGCGGACGCAGCGGCGTCGTCGTGTGCGGTGGCGCGAGTCGGCGGATGGGGCGTGACAAGGCCCTGCTCGAACTCGGGGACGGAACGACGTTTCTCGAGCAGGCGATCGCGACGCTCTGGCCCGTGGTGGACGAAGTGTTGCTCGCGACCGGGGCCACACGGCGCTACCTCGAGTTCGGTTTACCGCTCGTCCTCGATCGTGAGCGCGACCAGGGGCCGCTCGCGGGCCTCGAAGCAGCGCTCCTCGCGGCGCGGCACGAGCGCGTCGTGGTCCTCGCGGTGGACATGCCCGCGATCGCCTCAGGAGTGCTCGCGACTCTCGCCGAGCATGCCGAGCGGGAGGACCTCGATGCCGTGGTCCTCGCGAGCGCCAGCGGTCCGGAACCTCTGTGCGGCGTTTACCACAGGCGTCTGGCATGTTGCATCCGCAGCGCGCTCGACGACGGAGAACGTCGTATGACCGCGTTGTTCGCCTATCCATTGGCCGACGGACGCCGGCCTCGGCTGACGACGATCGACGCGGCAGACTGCGCCGACGGCGATGCGACGTTGAACGTCAACACGACCGAGGATCTGGCGCGCGCGTGCCTGGCCTTCCGCGCGGAGGTCAGCTCGTGAGTGCCTCGGACGCACGCCTCGAACGTCTCGTCGCGCCGGTCGCGGACGGCATGGCGCGTATGCGCGAGATCCTCGTGAAGCAGCTCGCCGAGCGCTCGCACGCCGTGGCCGACATGACCGGTCACGTCGGGCGGTTCCGCGGCAAACAACTGCGCGGGGCGCTCGTGCTGCTCGCTGGGGATGCGACCGGCAACTCGACCGACGAGCATCCCGCGATCGCGGCGATCGTCGAGATGATCCACCTCGCGACACTCGTCCACGACGACGTGCTCGACGGCGCGGACGTGCGTCGGCGCGTAGCGACGGTCCACCAACGCTGGGACAATCAAATCGCGGTTTTGCTGGGCGATTTCCTGTACGCGCGCGCGTTCGCGCTGTCGACGGATCTCTCCAGTCGCCTCGCCAGCCGCGCGCTGGCCGAAGCGACACGCCGCATCTGCGTCGGTGAGATCGAGCAGAGCACGCTGCGCTACGACTTCGAACTCACCGACGAGCGCTGCGAAGCCATCGCGGGTGCGAAGACAGCGACGCTCTACGCCGCTGCGTGCGAACTCGGCGCGCGCTATCCCAACGGCCGCGATGAAATCGGCCTCGAGCTCTGGAACTACGGCCAAGAAGTCGGACTGGCGTTCCAGATCGTGGACGACTGCCTGGACGTGGTCGGCGAGGAGAGCGTGGTCGGGAAATCGGTCGGCAACGACGTCGAGGACGGCAAGGTCACCTTGCCGGTGCTGCACGCGTACCGTCGCGCGAGCCCGGTCGTGAAGGCGCGAATCCGCGAGATCTACACGCAGCCAGAGCTGGCGCACCGTGTGGCGCTCTTGCGTGCGGAGTGCGATCTCGTCGGCGGCGTCGAGAGCGCCATGACGCGTGCCGGCGAACTCGCCGCACGCGCGAAGTCACGCGTCCAAGCGTTGCCGCCGTCGAGCGCACGTGATGCATTGATGGACCTCGCGGACTACATATTGGAAAGACGTTGGTAGACGGCCGCATGAGCGACGCGAACGAACAACAACCCCGAGCGCCCGACTTTCCCGGAACTCCCGCTGGTAGCGCCGCGCCCGCTACCCGCAAACCGTTTCGTTGGGGTTTTGCGTCGGCCGCGGCGCTGATCCTGGCGCTCGTCCTCGGGGGGCAAGTCGCCCTGTCCGTCCTCGGACTCGTCGTCGATGGCGCCGCGACTCCGCTCCAATCGGCCGCGTTCGGCGGCTTCGTGCTCGCGACCGGTGTCTTCCTCGTGATCCAGCGCGAAGGCGTCCTGCGCTTCTTCCGCACGATGCAAGTGGGCGTGACGCTCGTGACGTTGTCGCTCGTTGCCGTCGGGATCGGCGTGCTCGTGCCGCAGATCACGGGCTTCGAGGATCCGACGGAACGCGTGCCGGATGTCCGCGACATCCCGCGCGATGTCTTCGAGGCTTACGTCCCGGCTCCGAAATCGAAGTCGGACGAGGATTTTCGGCGGCGCCCGGACGACCACCCGGCGCTGGCGAGTCTCACCGCGGACCAGGTCGCGCGCCTCAAGAAGTGGAAGAACGAATACGCCGCGTTCCGCTGGGCGGAAGGCTTCTTCGTCTACCACATGCTGCATCTCTATGGGCTAGGCATGCCCGAGGCGGCGCTGCCTCCCGGTATCGGCGAGAAGCTCGATCGCTTCCAGGATCGCTACGGAAGCGAGGAGCGCGACAACCGCGAGAAGCAGATGTCCGCCGCGTTCACGGGGCGCCTGAAATCGCAGGAGATCGGTGCGTTGATCCGCGAGAACGAGCCCACGTTCCGGCGCGCTTTCGTGATTTGCACCGCGCTCGACTTGAACCGCACTTACAAGTCGAATTGGTTCGCGACTTTGCTCGGTCTGCTGTTCCTCGGAATCCTGTCGAACACGTTCAAGAGCGGGCCGGCGAAGTGGTTCACGCTCGAGAAGGGCGGCTACATGCTGGTCCACCTGGGCGTGTTGACGCTCCTCGGTGGAGGGTTGTGGAGCAAGCTCCAGACCGATCGCGGCATCCTGCACCTCGAGATCGGCAAGCCGCCGCGCGACGTGTACGACGGCTATCACGATTCCTCGAAGCCGCGTCGCATGCCGTTCGCCCTGTCGCTCGAGCATTTCGGTCGTCGCGACTGGAAGACGCTCGAAGTCGGGTTCTTCGACGAGGACTTCAAGTCGAATCCGCCGCAGTACACGTTGTGGCCGGGACGAAAGCTCGCGCTCGATCACGTCGAGTCCGACGGCGGCAAGAAGCGTCCGCGGATCGAGGTCGAAGTCGTCGAAGTTCACGAACGCGCCGTCGTCGGTGCGCCGCGCTGGTGGGATGCGGAGAAGCCGGATGATCCGGAGGGACTCGGTCCGCTCGTGATCCTCGGTGCGCTCGATCGCGATGCAGTCGCGGCAGCGAGCCAAGAGGGCGCGCAACCCAACGTGCCCGAACGCTCCGTGTTCCTGACGCCGGATCCGCGGATGCCGCCGTACCTCGATCCCGCCTGGAAATTCCGCCTCGCGGTGGCTCACGGCCTTTCCGAGGATCGCGTCCGTGCGCTCAGCACGCCTGAGCACGACGGCCGCATCGGTTGGCTCGCGATGCGTGTCG
>JAYTBY010000490.1:0-1538 GCA_043736755.1 Planctomycetota bacterium
GAACTGCAATTCGAGGGTCTGCACAGTGAAACCGAGGACGTTCTCGACACCGAAGTCGCCAGTGATCGCGCACCTCACCGTGACCGTCACCGACTGCAGCGCCCCGAGCGCCGGATCGTGCTTCGGCACCGCGAACTGCTGAGTCCAGTTCGTGACGGTCGCGGGGTAGGACGCGGTGTGGCACACCTCACCCGCGTGCGAGACCGCGGCGAGGACCGTCAGGGCGAGCAGAGACTTCATGAGAGATCCCGTGGGCGGTCAGGTGGGTGAACTGCTTCGAGAACCCCGTAGACCCCCTGAAAGAGGGTGCCAGCGAGCGGACTCATCTCGCGCACCGTATAGAGCACCGCATCCCCCGAGCCGAACGCCTCATCCTCGATGACTGCACCCACTCGCGACAATTCCGTCCTGCTCGCCACGCGCATCACCCACCTGCTGCTCGTCACCGCGGTGGTACCGTCGTTCTACGTCCTGACGTTCCGTCCGACCGAAACGGCGACGCGGTTCGCGTGGCCCCTCATACCGACGATGTCGGCGATGTGCTTCGGATCGCTGTATTTCGCGGTCATTTACAGCTTTCTGCGCGTCACATTCGCCAAGCGTTGGCACGAAGTGGCTCAAGTCCTTTGGGCAACGCTGCCCGTGCTCATCGCGTTGTGTGCCGTCACGATCGTCCACTGGGACAAGTTCGCGCACGGCACGGTGCGTTTCTCGATCTGGGGGCTCGCGTATCTGGTCGGCCCGCCGTTGGTGGCCCTGCTCCTCGTCGTGAACGGCCGGCGAGATCCGCGAACGCCGAGCGCCACCGAGGTCTTGATGCCCACGGTCGTGCGGCGGATCGCATTTCTGTTCGGCGTACTCGTCGGTGTGGTGGCCTTGGCGCTGATCTTCGCCCCCGAGTTCATGTCGAGCGTGTGGCCGTGGCCCATCAAGCCGCTTTCGTCGCGCGCTCTCGGCAGCCTGTTCCTGGCCGCGGCCACCGTTCAGTTCGCCGCAGCCCTGGAGATGCGTTGGAGCGCACTGCGCATCGCGGCGCAGTCGGCGATCCTGTGGCTCACGCTGTTGATCATCTCCGCCGTCCGCGCGTTCGATCAGTTCGACCAGTCGCGTCCGGGCACGTGGATGTTCTGGGCCTTCCTCGGCATCGAATGGTCGCTCGCGGTGGGGTCGTACTGCCTGCTCGAGTCGAAGCGCAAACGCGCGGAATCGGCGGTCGGAAGCGCTCGCTGATCCATCGCCTCTGCGCACCGGTCCGCCAGTATCGGCGGCCCCGTGGACGTTCTCTTCCTCGCGCCCGATACGCCCGCCTACGCTCTGCGGTTCATCGCTGCGCTTCGGCGCAGTGGAGCCCGCGTACACGGCATCGGGCATTCCGCGCGCGAGAAACTGTCGCCCGAGCTCCTGAGCGCACTCGAGTCGTACTCGGGAGCGCGCAGCATCCTCGAAGGTTCGGACTTGGCCCGGATCGCACGTGAAATTGCGCCGAAGTCCGGGTTCGCGCGCGTCATCGACCATCGATGAACCCGCGGTCGTCTCCG
>JAYTBY010000491.1:0-3498 GCA_043736755.1 Planctomycetota bacterium
GGAGGAGATCCACCACACGAGCGCTGCGATCATCACGGCAGCGACTGCGAGGGCGAGTTTCTTCATGTCGAGTTCATCACCGATCGCACGCCACGGACCATCGATCCGCGGCTATCCCCGCACATTCATCGTGGGCCGTTGAACGCGCACGCCAGCCCATCCGTCACGGGCATCATCCCACGAGCTGGTCGGATCGCACGGCCATCCGCATCGCCTCGGTGGAAATCGGCTGATAGCGATCCGTCGAGAACGGTGCGTACCCCGCCACATCCCGGGCTTCGAGCCGACACAGTAGACGCAGTTGACTGGGAGTCGGATCCGGGTTGACGCGTTCCACGTGCACCGTGATCTCACTACCACTCGTGGACAGCGCGTGAACATCCTCGACCAGAGTGTTCGGGACCCAGCCAATCCGCAGTCCCTCGCCCTCGTGCACGCGGATCGCGAGCGGATCGACGGTGTTCCCCGGGTCGGCCACGAGATCCAGTCGGTCGCCCGCGACGAGCTTCGCGATGCACGCTTCGCCGCCTTCGACGTAACGCACGCCGCGCAGGAAGAAAAAGAAGCGGTACGTACGACGGAACTCATCGAAGCTCGGCAACCCGAACACTTCGATCGTGTCCGTTGCCTTGCGACCCTCGCTGCGCGCCAAGATCGGAATCGCGTCGACTTCCTCCGCGCCGAAACCGAGCGATTCCAGGAAGTCGGCGCGATCCGGCCTGCTCTTCGGCATCAATCGGTTCTTGAAGAGCGGCAATAGATCTGGTGTGCGATAGACGTGGTCGAGTTCCGCGAGCCCCGGCAAAGTCAGGAAGCCCGAGGCCGCGGCTTCGCGCGCGCCGTGCACGTACACGAACTCGTACGGCAACGCATCGTCCGCGAGACGAAGGAGCCGCGCGACCGGGTGGATGCGCCGCGTCGTCGGATTCTGCCAGGCGACGAAGAGGACTCGATGGAGGAGCTTCACGATCGGGGAAGTCGGAGGAGGTTCTCGCGGTTCAGGTCCAGCATACGAACTGCAAAACGTCGGGCAGCGGGGCTGGCAACGCCGTCGGGCAGGGAATCGAACACTGAACGCCACGTGTTGGAGGGAAGAGCGCCCAACTTGTCGATCCAGTACTGCGAACCGTCAGCGTAGCGCACCCGTGCACGCTCGACAGCCTCGAGGAGCAGCAGCGGCTTGGGTGCGCTCTCGTCGGCGAAGATCGCGCCGCGAGCCTTGCGTACCCACGTCTCGACGGCATAGCCGCGGTCACCACTCGTCAGCCGCTTCTCGCGCTCGTCGTCCGTCAACCCCTGACCCAGGCACGAGGCATGGTCGTAGCTGGGCGCGAGCACGGTGCCGAGCAGGTTCGAAGCATCACTCGGGAAGAGGAGGCCCCAGTTCTCATGGTGCCGGTCCTGATTCCCGATCCAAGCGTCGAGGATCAAGTAGCCGCAGAAGACCTCGGGTGCGTGCAGCACGGTCCCGTCGGGCAGCGGGACTTGCCGGGCACCGTATTGGATCAACGTGTCCAGGACGCGATCGAGAGAGTGCTGGCGGACACCGCGGAACTGGGCTCTGGGATACGACGGATCGAGCGGGCTGAAGAGCTCGTTTCCCGGAGCCAACCTCCACTTGCGCATGCCGATCTCTCGCGTGAAGTCGAGCGAGAGGCTTCCACGCACACCACCCCTCACTCCAAGTTCGACCTCGGCGTGCGGTAGATCGATGAGCGCGGCCAACTCAGCCGCAACCTTCTCCGCCTAGTCGTCACCGGTGCCTGGGCGCGGGCGCTTGTAGAGCCAGCGACCGCCGTTCGGCGCCGCCAGCCACACCTTCGACTTCGTGCCCAGCGTTTCCCCTTCGGGAGACGGCCACGCGTTTGCATCGAGGATCGGATAGTTCGCTGTCACGACAATGAGGTCGTCGACAGTCTAGTGATCGAGCGATCTCGAGCCGAGCGAACGCGATCAACCTGCACGTGGCCGCGGTGCTCGTACACGTGACACGTTGAGCGTTCGGTCCTCTCGGCGCTATCGAGACACTCTCCGCTCAACCTTCCCTACCGGATTTCGATTCGGACTCGCAGAGGCGTCCCCCCACTCTCGGGCACGAGCACGCGCGCTTCGCCCGACCGGCCATTCGCCTCGCTCGCGGTGATCACGTACTGACCCGGCGACAGCGTGACGACGATCGACGCGCGGTCCTCTCCTCGCCAATGGCCGTTGAAGGACTGGGAGCCCACGCGGGCGCCAGCGGGATCGCGGACGTCGAACGACAACCGACGGAGCGGCAACGCACCCGGCGCGACGACTGTTTCGATCTCGACGGGTAGGCCGAAACGGAGGTCGACCTCGAGCTCCGCTCGCTCGCCGTTTCGCACCGAGAACGGGCGAACCTGCATCGCGGCGCCGCGCACGATCGCGAGCTCGTACTCGCCCGTAGGCAGTTCGTCGATCGCCCACACGCCGCTCGGGCCCCAACCGCGTCGGTGAACGAAGCCATCGCGGACGCCGAGCCGCCGCACGGTTGGGGTAGCCCAGCCGATCGGCACACCACCGCGCGACGTGACGCGCACGGTGAGTGAGCCTTGGCCGGGGACCACGAGGTCGCCGACGTCATGGAGTCCGCCCGAAGCAAGATCGAACACTGCGAGCGCAAGTCCGCCAATGCCTTTGCCGCGAATCTCGATCGTGGTGTGTCCGGCACGGAGCCCGCGGAACTCGAACGCACCGTTGCTCGCGGAACTCACGGGCTGGTTCGCGCACTCGAGCGCAATGTCCGCCAGCGCGTTCCCGCGCTCGTCGACGACGCGACCGATCACACGCGCCGTCGGGCGTTCGGCGAAGAGCACGACATCGTGCTGGCCCGGAACGGCGACGGCGCGCGCAGAGAGTACGCCTTCGTCGAAGGACATCGAATACTCCTGCTCGTTCAGGCCCTCGAATGCGAAGCGGCCATCCACGTCGGTCGGTGCGCTGGTGTACTTCTTCACGGAGCACGTGACGCTCTTACCCGCGAGCGGTTGTCCCTCGACATCCACGAGCCGTCCACGAATTGCACCCGGTCGCGACACGACCGGTGACCATTCGAAGTCCGCGCCGGGAGCGAGATCGATTTCGAGCTTCGCGCCGAGCCCGTCCTTGTGACTCGCGACGAGACGCACGCGACCAGATGGAGCGCGGCCGGTGTCGTAGCGGCCCTCGGCGTCGCTGCCGATCGATGCGGACGCATCATCCGTCAGGGAGGTCACGACGATCTGGAAGCCCTCGACCGGCGCGCCATCCTCATTCGTCAATCGTCCACGCACTCGCGCAGTCGGCGGCAGTTCGATGCGCACTTCGGTCTGCGAACTCGGCCGCACGTCGACGATGCGCGACACCCACGGGGATCCGCGGGATACGACGATCAACTTGCACGGGCCGGGCCAGACGTCGGCGACTTCGAAGCGTCCCTCGCCGTCGACGCGCAACGTTCGGCCCGCTGGGGAACTCATGAGCTCACCCGCGAGGTCG
>JAYTBY010000492.1:0-7647 GCA_043736755.1 Planctomycetota bacterium
GGTGTGGCCGCCGTCGGTGCGCGGCACGCTCGTCACGGAAGGCGTGCGCGGCGACGGCGGGATCCTGCTCAACAACAAGGGTGAGCGGTTCATGTTCAACTACATCTCCGAGCGCTTCGCGCCGGAGACGGCCGCGACGGTCGCAGAGGCCGAGCGCTGGTTGAACGGTGACAAGGACGCGCGACGACCTCCCGAATTGTTGACGCGTGACGAGGTCGCGCGCGCGATCACGGCCGAGGTCAACGCGGGTCGCGGGTCGCCGCACGGTGGCGTGTTCCTCGACATCGCCTCGCGACGACCGGCGGACTTCATCAAGCGCAAGCTCCCGTCGATGTACCACCAGTTCAAGGAACTGGCCGAGGTCGACATCACCAAGGAAGCGATGGAGGTCGGCCCCACGCTCCACTACTTCATGGGCGGCGTCCGCGTCGACGCGGATACGCAATCGACGACGGTGCCGGGACTCTTCGCGTGCGGTGAGTGCGCGGCCGGGCTGCACGGCGCGAATCGTTTGGGCGGGAATTCCCTGTCCGATTTGATCGTGTTCGGTCGCTTGGCCGGTGTCGGCGCGGGCGACTACATCCGCGCGTCGAAGTCGGCGGTGAAAGCACCGGACGCACAGATCAGCGACGCCGTGCGTCGCGCGACGAGCATCCTGCGGCGCGAGACCGGCACGAACCCGTATCTCCTCCACGAACAGCTCGAGAAGCTGATGAGCCGTTACGTCGGCATCGTGCGCACGAAAGTCGACCTCGAGAAGGGCATCGAGGAGTTGCAGACGCTCAAAGCGTCGGCGAAGGACGTCCGTGCGCCGGGCGCCAGCCAATACAACCCCGGTTGGCACGAGGCGCTCGCGTTGCGCTCGCTGCTCATCACGTCCGAAGCCGTCGCGCGCGCTGCGCTGATGCGCGAGGAGAGTCGCGGTGCGCACACGCGCCTCGACTTCCCGGGCGAACGGCCCGAGTGCCTGGCCTTCAACGTGGTGACGAAGAAGGGCCGCGACGGCGAAATGCACATCGAGAAGGTCGCGCGTCCCAAAGCGCCCGAACACCTGGCCGCGATCGCGAACGCGAAGATCGAAGAACTGGAATCCGGCCTGGTCGGCGCCGGTGTCGACGGAAAGGGCTCCAAGTGACGAAGAGAACGTTCAAGGTCTGGCGCGGCGACAAGGACGGCGGCGAGTTCGCCACATACGAGGAGGAAGTCGACTCCGGCATGGTCGTCCTCGACGTGCTGCACCGGATCCAAGCGCGTCAAGCCGGCGACCTCGCGCTGCGCTGGAACTGCAAAGCCGGGAAATGCGGCAGTTGCAGCATGGAAATCAACGGCCGGCCGCGGCTCTCGTGCATGACGCGGATGAACATGTACAGCGAGACCGAAACGATCACGGTCCAACCGCTCAAGACGTTCCCCGTGATCAAGGACCTCGTCACCGACGTTTCCTGGAATTACGTGCAGAACAAGCGGATTCCGCGCTTCAAGCCGCGCCCGCGCGATGCCGACGGAGAGCACCGGATGTTCCAGGAGGACGTCGACCGCGTGCAGGAGTTCCGCAAATGCATCGAGTGCTTCCTGTGCCAGGACGTGTGCCACGTCCTGCGCGATCGCGATGCGAAGGACCGCTTCGTCGGTCCGCGCTTCATGATCCGGCTCGCGAGCCTCGAGATGCACCCGCTCGACACGGACGATCGCATCCCCGAGATCCGGCGTGAGTTCGGCTCGGGCCTGTGCAACATCACGCGCTGCTGCACCGAAGTGTGCCCCGAGCACATCAACATCACGGACAACGGGATCATCCCGCTGAAGGAGCGCGTCGTGGACCGCTACTTCGACCCCGTCGCCTGGATCGGCCGCAAGTTCCGCGGGATCACGGCGCGCACGGCGTCGCGCTCGACGGCTCCGAACACGTCGAAGAAGCCGTGAAGTTCGGGCTCAAAGCCATGTCGCGCGCCGGGATCCCGGCGGCGCTCGAGAAGGCCGAGCGCTATCGACTGCTGAACGACCCCGAGCCGGCCGAGAGCATCTGCCACGACATCCTGGCCATCGATCCCGAGGACCAGCGCGCGCTGCGCATCCTCTTGCTCACGTTGACCGATCAACTCTCCGGCGAGCACACGCACGCCGGCGCCGGCGAAGCGCGTGCGTACGCAGCGCGCTTGAAAGGCGACTACGAGCGCGCCTACTACACCGGTGTCGTGTACGAACGCGAAGCGCGCGCACTGCTCGCGCGCAGCATGATCGCGCGCCGGACCGCGTACGGCGGATTCCGCACGGCGATGGAGTGGTACGAGAAGGCCGAAGCGATCCGACCGTCGGGCAACGACGACACGATCCTGCGCTGGAACAGTTGCGTGCGCACGTTGGAGCGCGAGAAGCTCGAGCCCGAGTCGGCCGAGCGGGACATGCCGCTCGAGTAGCCCGGCGCCTCCCTGAATCCGCGAGGTGTCTCCGCGCGTTCCGTGCTCGAAAGCGTTTCGCCGCGTTGGGCGACGCGCGCGACAACAGTCTCGGCGATTCCAGGATTCATCAGCGCCGTCCGGCACTCGCCGCGCGCGGCCCGGCATGGGTGCGGAGTACGGCACCGGTTGCTCGGACAGCTTGGCTTCGAGGAGCGCGTGCCCCTTCAGGTGCCAACTCGGGTCGCGGCGGCGCGGCACGCGGTGGCCGCCGAGATCCAGCGGTGGACGAGGGCTGAGCCACTGACGCTCGGCGAAGGGGCGCTTTGGGCGTAGCGGCGAGTGTATCGAGCGCGTAAGGTGACGGCTCGGATGCGTGCCGCCCCGGGTCCGCCGTTCACCCGGGCTTCGTCGCGCGTCGTTCCTTTTCAGTTCCGTCTGCGATCCAAGGAGACAGCTCATGTCGAGAAGTGGCTTGGTCCTTCGCGCTCTCAACGTATTCGTCGCCGGTGCCCTCTGGACCGGGGGTGAGTGCTTGGCCCAGGATTCCGCGGCGAGTCCCGCGGCGAGTCCCGCGGCGAGTCCCACGGCGAGTCCCGCGACGAGAGAGACGTTGCGCGTCCGCGCGGAGCGCGGTGTCGTGCAGTTCCAGATCGATGAGCCAGACGCCGAGCAGAGTTCCGCCGCGCGCGAGAATTCGGACCTCGCCGACAAGGCCGGCAATGTTCCGCCGCCCTCGGTCGGATACACGCTGACGAATCGGATCGTCGTGGCTTCCGACGATGCCGCAGCGCTGCTCGCCCTGCGCCAAGCACGGCCGAACATCGCTGTCGAGGCTCTCGAAGCAGCCCCAGGTTTCTGGACGATCTCCGTGCGTTCCGTGCGCGAAGCGATCCAACTGGCCGACACGCTCGCCGGGGATGTGCGGCACCGCGAGGTCTATCTGGACGTCGAGCCGCCTCGCGCGCTGCGCGCCTTACCGACCGATCCGGGTTTCGCGAGCCAGTGGCACCTGCGGAACACGCAGAACACGATCGCGGACATCAACGTGGAGCCGGCTTGGGACGCGGGCTACACGGGCAACGGCATCACGGTGGGGATCCTCGAAGGCGGTTGGCGCACCTCGCACGCGGACCTCTCCGCCAACTACAACGCCACCGCGAGCCAATCGAGCAGTGCCAGCACGAGCCACGGCACGTCCTGCGCAGGACTCGTCGGTGCGGGTGCGAACAACGGCAAGTGCGGAGTCGGCGTGGCCTACGCGGGCAAGATCTCGAAGCAGGTCTACGGCACGTCGTCCGCCACGGCGACCGCGATCGGATTCCGCAACGACCTGAACTCGATCAAGTCGAACTCCTGGGGGCCCGCGGACAACGGCTTGATCACGTACCTGTCCTCCGTGGAACGCACCGCGATCGACACGGCGGTGGCGACGGGACGCGGCGGCAAGGGCGAGATCTTCTGCTGGGCAGCCGGCAACGGCGGAACGGCAGATCGCTGCGATTACGACCCGTATGCGTCGAACCGCAAGGTCTGTCCGATCGGCGCGATCGGTGACCTGGACACGCGCTCCAGTTTCAACGAGACCGGGTCGGCGATGCTCGTGGTCGCGCCGTCGAGCGGGAACGTGCGGAGCATCTACTCGACGACGGGCACGAACAGCTGCACCACCTCGTTCGGCGGGACGAGCGCGGCTTGCCCCATCGGCGCGGGCTGTGTCGCGCTCATCCTCCAATCGAATCCGAACCTCTCGTGGCGGGACGTGCAGCACGTGCTGATCAACGCCGCGCGAAAGTGCGATCCCGGCAACGCGCTGTGGGCCGTCAACGGTGCCGGACACGACATCAACTACAACTACGGCTTCGGTGCGATCGACGTCTACGCGGCGATCCAACTCGCCGCGGGATGGGCGAACATGCCGGCCGAAACCTCGATCACGAGCGGCGTCGTCGCCGTGAACTCGCAAGTCCCCGACAACAACACGGTCGGTGTCACGCGTCTCTTCAACACGGCGACCAACATCAACGTCGAGAGCGTCGAACTCGTCCTCAACATCGCGATGACGTACGTCGGCGATCTCCAGATCGTGCTGACCTCGCCGTCGGGCACTCAGTCGCTGCTCGCGGGAGTGCGGGCCGATGCGACGGACAACTACACGAACTACGTCTTCACCACGCGCCGCAGTTGGGACGAGACCTCGGCGGGCACGTGGACCATCGACATCTCCGACCGCGGGGCGACGGACGTCGCCACGTGGACGAACTACCGGCTGAACATCTACGGCACTCCGTGAGCGCCAGTTGACGAACCGCGGCCGCCGCGTCCGCGTGACGCGGCGGCCGACTTCATGACCAAAACAGACGATCGAGCGCTCGGTCCACGGTCTCGCGGTCGCGGCCACGGCAACGCGAGCGCCAACGACACCGCGATGACGGCGTCGAGGGTCTGCAGGCTCGAACTCGGTTGCGGCGTCATCACGAGCAGGCCTCGGTCCGAAGTCGTGCGGCAGGCGCGCGAAGGACGGTCAGGACAGGGACGTCCTCACGGCGGAACGAGCGGGCACGCGGGCGATTCGGACAGGGAAAGTGGAATGCGTGACACACTGTCCCGGGCGGTGTGGAGGTCATCGGAATCCTCCCGACCGACCCATGAAGTGCTCCCCAATGCCCCACGCCGCAAGCAGCCGCGCGCTCTGCGCCCTCTTGGTACTCATCCCGATCTCGGAGAGTGCGGACGCGCGCCAGATCGAAGTCACGGGTCGCCTGTATCTAGCCGCGCACCCGACGGGCGGCGTAAACGATTCCTGCCGGCGATTCTTCGATGCCGACGGTGACGGTGGAAAGGACTTCGCGTACGGCGGCGACGACTCGAACCAGTCGTACCTCGCCATCTTCTGCGATCAGGGCAACGGGGCGTACCCGCTCGTCCACGAGCAATCCTGGTACTGGATCAACATGTTGTCCGCGATCACCGCGGGCGACTTCGACGGCGACGGCGATCGCGAGATCGTCTACACGGTCCTCGGAGGCCTGGCTCAGATCCTCTCCCTCGGAGCGAACGGACGGTACACGGAGTCCGCGCAATTCCCGATCGAGTGGGTGTACACCGGGCTCGAGACGGGCGATCTCGACGGCGATGGTGACGTCGACATCCTCGGCCTGCGCCCCGACGGCTCCTTGCGCGTCCACGTGAACGTGAACGGGACGTTCCCCGGCGCGCCGATCGTTTCCCCCGTGGGCATGCCGGCGCGACACCTCGCGCTCGGGGACATGGACGGCGACGGCGACCTCGACGCCGTCGTCGCGAGCGTGGCGCCGGGCGGCGAAGTGACCGTGCTCCTGAACTCGGGGAGCGCGACGTTCACGCCAGTGTTCGTGTCGCCGTCGACGGCGCCCTCCTCTGCGATCGTGCTCGCCGACTTCGACCAGGACGGCTGGCCCGACATCGCCACGGTGAACCCGACCATCGCGAGCGTGCGCGTGTTCGTGAATCAGGGCGGTGGAGCATTCGCCGCGTCGGTGCCGAGCCCCACCGGTTCCGCGCACGACACGATCGACGCGGGAGACTTCGACGGTGACGGCGAGCCCGATCTCGTCGTCGCGGGCGGCACGAACGGCGTCGCCGCGCTGGTGCACGCGGGATCGGGCTCGTTCGCGCCCGCCGTGCAATACGGATCCGGCACCATCCGCCAGGCGGCGGTCACCGACCTCGATGGGGACGGCGATCGCGATCTCGTGATGCAGAACCGCGAAGCCCTGCGCAATCGCGGCGACGGCACGTTCGCGCCCGATCCCTTCGACCCCCTGCCCGGAATCTTCGGATCGAGCCTCGCGGCCGGCGACCTCGACGGCGATGGCGACGAGGACCTCGTCATCCGAGCGTCCAACGCGATGGCCGTCCGCGTCAATCTCGGCGACGGCACGCTCGGACCACCGGTACCTCTTCCCGCGGGACCGGTCCTGCTCGGCGTGCAACTCGCGGACGTCGACGTCGACGCGGACCTCGACATCGTGCTCACGAACGTCCCGACGGGAGTCCTCGTCCTCGTGAACCAGGGTGGAAACTTCGGCTCGCCGATCGAGATCGGACCCGCCGCGGGAGCGTCCCCGGTCGCGCTCGGAGACCTGGATCTGGACGGGCGTCCCGACCTCGTGACGAAAGTGGGCAGCAACTTCCTCGTCGCACGCAACACGGGCGGAGCGACGTGGATGCCCTTCGCCGGGATCGCCGTGCCGAGTACTCCCTACGCAGGCTGGGCACTCGGAGACGTCGACGGGGACGGCGACACGGATCTCGTGTCGTCGCAGTCATTCGGCCTGCGCGTCCACTCGAACCTCGGCGCGCTGGTGTTCGCGCCGCCCGTCGTAATCGCTCCCTCGGGCCCGCTGAACAGCATCCTCGCGACCGATCTCGACGGCGACGGCGACGTGGACCTTGTCGCGAGCTCCGTGACGGAGACGCACGTGCTCCGGAACCAGGGCGGCGGCACGTTCACCAGTCCCGTGCTGCTCGGCGTGCCGACGGAGCGGCTCGCGGCCGAGGACCTCGATCACGACGGTGATCTCGACGTCCTCGGTACGACCCGTTACGCGCAGGTCGATCTCTACGAGAACCTCGGTGCGGCGACCTTCGCGCCGAACCGTCCGGCGGGCCTCGGGGTGTCCACGACGGTCGCCACGATCGACCTGGACCGGGACGGCGACGAAGACTTGCTGACGACGGGCCTGGAACAGCTGTACGTGCTCGAAAATCGCGGCCGAACCGGGACCGCGTTCTGCGCGGGCGACGGCGCAAGCACGGGATGTCCGTGCGGGAATTCCAGTCCGATCGGAGCGGGCCTGGGCTGCATGAACTCGACCGGGCGCGCGGGATCGTTGAGAGCATCGGGATCGAGTTCGCTGCGCACGGACTCGCTCGTGTTGCGCGGCACGGGGATGACGATTTCATCGGCGCTCTACTTCCAGGGCACGACCGCCGTTTCGAGCGGGAGCGGTGCCGTGTTCGGAGACGGACTGCGCTGCGTCGCGGGTTCGGTCGTGCGACTCGGCGTCGTCACGAACGCGGCCGGCCAGTCGACGTTCCCCGCCGCGACGCAGCCGCCACTGCGTGTGCTCGGTCAGGTGACGGTGCCGGGAACGCGGATGTACCAGGTCTGGTACCGCGACTCGGCGGCGTTCTGCACGCCGGCGACGTGGGACCTGACCAACGGGCTGCGCGTGACGTGGGGACCGTGAGTCGATCGCGCGCAGCC
>JAYTBY010000493.1:0-3495 GCA_043736755.1 Planctomycetota bacterium
ATTTCGGAGGTCGAGGACTATCCGATCGGCGGCGGCTTCCGCATCCGCGACGTGGGCCGCGTCGAGATGGTCAAGTCCGTGCGCCAGCAGCTTTCGCGCATCGACGGGCGCTACTCGTACTTCGCGCAGGTCGAGAAGGACAGTCGCTCGAACGCGGTCGACACCAGCAAGCGTTTGCGGCAGTTGCTGAAGGACCTCGAGACAGCACCCGAGCTGGAAGGCCACTTCCAGTTCATCGTGCTCTTCGACCAAGGCGAGTTCATCCAGAACTCGCTCTCCGCACTGACGGAGACGGCGGTCATCGGAGGACTGTTCGCCGTCGCGATCTTGTTCGTGTTCCTGTGGCGAGTGCGACTGACGCTGCTCGTTGCGCTGTCGATCCCCTTCTCGACGCTCGCCGCTCTGGCGTTCGCGTTCTTCAGCGGCGGCTCGTTCAACGTGCTCACGATGATGGGCATCACCCTCGCGATGGGGATGCTCGTCGACAACTCGATCGTCGTGATCGAGAACATCACGCGCCTGAAGAACCTTGGATACTCGGACGACGCCGCGTGCTCGGAGGGCGCGGGCGAAGTCGGGCTCGCCGTGTTGCTCTCGACGCTCACGTCGGTCGTCGTGTTCGCGCCGCTCATGTTCCTGGGCGAAAACCCCCAGTTCCGCCTCCTCTTGGGCGAGATCGGCAAACCGCTCTGCATCTCGCTGCTCGCGAGCTTGCTCGCGGCGCTCGTCTTCCTGCCGGTCCAAGTGCGTCGAGCGTTGGGTCCCCGACCGGCTTTTGTCGAGGGGATCGCGCGACGAATCGCGCCGGTCGGCGCCGTGCCGGCTCGCCTCGTCGCCTGGATCTACGGCGGAGTTCGCGCTGTAGGGAACGTTGCACTCGCTGCGGTCTCGCGCGTGGTCGTCGTCACTCTCGCGATCGCGGCACCGCTGCGTTGGTTCCTGGCCACGGGCTTCATCGCGCTGGGTGCGTGGCGCGCGTTCGCGGCCTGGCCCGCTCTGGCTGCAGCCCTTTCAGCTGAGCCGTACGACCTTGCTCCAGGCGGCACGTTACTGCCGGGCGCAAGCACCGCGCTACCCGTTGTTGCGGCGCTTGCTGCAGGCATCGCGTGCCTGTTCCTCGGCCGCTGGAAGCGCGCCGTCGCGCCCTGGTCGCCGGCCGTGAAGGCCTCGGTACCGCGCGGGACCTCGATCGTCGATTTCGTCATCGCGATGAACCACGAACTCGTGTCGTGGAGCTTGCGCCACCGCATCGCAGCTTCGGTTCTCGCGGCCCTCGTGATCCTCTCGATCGCGATCCCGGCGCTGAACATGAAAGTCGCGTCGTTCGGTCAGGACCAAGACGCGTCACGGATCAACTTCTGGGTCGAGCTCGATGAGAACTTCACTCTCCCCGACGCCGAACAGGAGATGATCCACTACGAAGACGCCGTCAACGCGCGTCGTGATGCGTGGGGTTTCGCGCGCGTGCTCACGCGCTTCAACAACGCGGGCGGGCGCATCAGCCTCTTCTGGGACGTCGCACCCTCGCAGTCCGCAATGGAAGCGGTGCGACGCGAACTGCGCGACGCGTTGCCGAATCTCGCGGGTCACAAGCTCCAGTTCACGGATGGCGAGGGCCCCGGATCTGCCGACAAGACGGTCGTTTCGTTCCGCCTCGCGGGCCCCGATTCCGAGGAGCTCGAGAAGATCGGCGCGCGAGCCGTGGCCTTGCTCGAGGAGGTACCCGGTCTCTCCGATCTGCGCTCGCCGCTCACGGCCGCACCCCCGCAGGTGCGTCTGAACTTCGACACGGACGTGGCTCAGCAACTCGGCGTGACCGCGCAGGACGCTCTACAAAACGTTTCGTGGGCGCTGCGCGGCATGCAGCTCCCGCGCTTCCAGGAACCGGGCCGCGAGGTGCCGTTCCTCATCGAGTACGACGAGACGGCGGCGGCGGGTCTCGGAACGTTGCGTGACTTGAACGTGTACGCGCAGAACGTGGCGATCCCGCTCTCCAGCTTCGCCGACCTCGAGTTCGGCCGCGGACAGCGCACGATCGAGCGCACGGATGGGCGCGCCAGCTTCACGGTCCAAGCCAAGGTCGATTCGCCCGCGCGCCAGACGGAGCTCTCCCAAGCCGGCCGACGAGCGTTGTCCGCGCTCGAACTGCCGCGCGGCTACGAGATCGCGGACGACACGCTGGCCGACGTGCAGGTCGAAGAGGAGATGCAGAGTATCTGGGGCGCGCTCGCGCTCTCCGTCGTGCTCGTCTTCCTGTTGATGGGGATCCTCTTCGAGTCGTTCATCTTGCCCATCTCGATCCTGTTCACGATCCCCTACGCCGTCGTCGGTTCGTACTGGACCTTGTGGTTGACGGGCACCCCGATGGACTCGGTCGGATGGATTGGGATCATCATCCTGGTCGGCGTCGTGGTGAGCCACGGCATCGTGCTGGTCGACCGCATCGCGCAACTGCGAGCGCAGGGGATCGAGCGCGGTCAAGCCGTGATCGACGCCTGCGGGCATCGCGTTCGTCCGATCCTCATGACGACGCTGACTTCGGTCATGGGACTCGTACCGATGGCCATGTCGGAGCCTCACGGCGAAGGCATCGACTACCGCGCACTCGCGACTTGCGTCGCGGGCGGGCTCGCCGCCAGCACGTTCTTCACGCTGTGGGTCGTGCCGCTCGCGTACACGTTGATCGACGATCTCTCGCGCGCGGCTTCGATTCAATTCGCGTGGGCGGTCCGCGGGCGCACACGTCCAGTCCTCGCGCCGATCCAGCCGCCCGCCGCTTCGAGCTGACGGCATCTCGAAGCCGCGTTGCGTCACTCGGCGAAGCGCGAGCCCGCGAATGCACAGCGGGCTTTGGAACCGCGAATCGGAACTGTCTCGGGATCTCCCCGATTCGCGGAATGAGACGTAGCCTGACGCGCCCCCCCCCTGGCAACGCAGCCAGAAACCGATCGAATTCGTGGCCAGCCCGTTCGCGGCGCGGTCCTTCTCGACTTCGAGAACCTCGTCCACGGGCTGTCGCACAAGCACGACGGGGAGAGCCTGTTCGAGGTCGCGTGCCTCCCGGCGCTGTGTGCACTCGTGCACGAACTCGTCCACCCTTTAGTGCGGCGCGCGTACGGCGACTGGCGCGTCCGTGACCTGAATCAGTTCCAGGTCGGGCTCTACCGCAGTGGGTTCGAGATCGTGCAAGTGCTCGGTCGCCTGACGCCGGGTGCACGCACAAACTCGAGCGACATCCGACTCGCGGTCGACGCCGTGGAGCTCGCGCTGCTCGAGCCGCACATCACGCGCTTCGTGCTCGTGACCGGTGACCGCGACGAAATCGAGATCGTGCGCTGCCTGCAGAAGCACGGGCGCGAAGTGATCGTGATCGGGTCGGAGGGGAGCGCCAGCTCGGACCTCTGCGATCTCTGCGATCGGTTCATCCCGTACTCCGAAGTCCAACGTCGAGCCGGACTCGTCACGCGAGCGGAGGCCGTGCCCGGACTGCGTGGC
>JAYTBY010000494.1:0-17364 GCA_043736755.1 Planctomycetota bacterium
TACGCAGCCTCCGACCGCGCCAGCACACCGACGTTCGAGCCTTCGCCCTTGTCGCCCGAGCGGGCCGTCGCGATTCGAGAGAGGGGGACTTTCGGCATGTGCAAGCTGTGCCTATTCAAGATCCGACCGTGACGACAGTGACCTTCGGCGTCACGAACTCCTTGCGGAGCAGCGCGGGCCAGAACCCGATGATCTCGGTCGCCTTCGGGCGTCCGCCGGCGAATCCCGTCACGCCCGGCGGACCGCTCGTCACGAGCGGCACGAGCTCCATCCCGAAGCGATCGACCTTCGCTTGATCGGGGCCCTTGACGCCCATGCGCAAGACGATCTCGCTCGGGTCGGCGCGATCCGCAGCAGCGATGCCGGCGTGCACCGTGTTCGCGCCGAGGAATTCGACGAGGCGCTCGGATGCGGAGTACTCGAAGCCGTCGGACGCGAGGCGTTGCCACACGATCTCGGCGCACAGCTTGGCTTTGTCGAGCGCGTCCGGACCGCTGATCGTCAGCTCGCCCACGGCTTTGAAGCCGTCCTGATAGCTCGCCGACACCTTGTAGAACGGCGTCGCGGGTCCGCCGCGCACGCCGTCGACTGCGACGCGGTCGCGTCCGTCCTGGCGCATGCGGATCGAAGTGAAATCCGCCGTGCAATCGGGGCCGAGGTACGCGCGCGGGTCGCCCATCTCGTACGCGAGTTGGTGCGCGATCGTGCTCTCGTTCACGAGTCCACCTGTGCCGTCGTGTTTCGTGATCACGAACCTGCCATCGGCACGCATCTCGATGAGCGGGTAGCCGATCCGCGCCATGTCGGGGATCGTGCGCCAGTCGGTGAAGTTGCCGCCCGTGCATTGCGCGCCGCACTCGACGATGTGACCGGCGACGGTGCCGGCGGCGAGCAAGTCGTGGTCGCCCGTTTTCCAGCCGAACTCGTGGATCATCGGCCCGAGCACGAGCCCTGGATCGGTGCCGCGGCCGGTGATCACGATCTGCGCGCCTTGATCGAGAGCCTGCGCGATCGGGAACGCGCCGAGGTACACGTTCGCGCTCGTCACGCGGTCGCGCACGGACGAGATAGGCGCTCTCGTGTCCATGTTCGCGAGCGTTTCGCCGGCAGCTGTCAGCTCGTCGATTCGATGGAGGACGTCGTCGCCTTCGACGATGCCGAGCTTGATCCCTTTGTAGCCACGCTTCGCGATGACCGCCGCGACCGCGTCCATGCAGCCGCGCGGGTTCACGCCGCCGGCGTTCGCGACGACCTTGATCTTACCCTCGACGAGGTCGGGCAGGATGCGGTCGATCAGGCGCACGAAGTCGGTCGCGTACCCCGCATTCGGGTTGCGGGAACGCAACTTCTGCATGATCGACATCGTGACCTCGGCCAGATAGTCGAGCGTCAGGTAGTCGACCGGGCCTTCGCGCACGAGTCGCACGGGCGCCAGGATCGAGTCGCCCCAGAATCCCTGGCCGTTGGCGATGCGGACGATGTCTCGTTGAGCCATGTGTTCCTTTTCGGGCCTCGCACCGTACTTCGGGCGGAAGAGTCTACCGGCGCTGTCGTGGCGTCTGAAGGAGTCGGCAAGGACTTCTTGGACGAGTCGGGTTCGAACCGCGACCCGTCTCAAGGTCCAGCCCGTAAGCCCTCGATCAAGACCCTCGAACGGACTTGTGCGGCGTGCGGCTGCGCTGGTCCTCGAAGGCTAGAGCTCCCCACTGTGAACCGTCCCCCGTTCCCGCCCGACGAGGCTCAGCGCCTCGCCGAGCTCAAGAGTCTGCGCATCCTCGACACGGATCCGGAGGCCTCGTTCGATGACATCGTGCGCATCGCCGCGCGAGTCACGGACATGCCCGTGTCGCTGATCTCGCTGGTCGACGAGGACCGTATTTGGGTCAAGGCGAGCACAGGGATCGAGATCGGTCAAGTGCCGCGAGACGTCGGGCTGCGCGGGTTGACGATTCAGAACTCGAGAGAACCCCTGATCATCACGGATGCGCGGGCCGATCCGCGTTCTTGTAACAACTCGCTCGTGACTCAGGAGCCGCGGATTCGCGCCTACGTCGGCGTGGCGCTCGTTTCGGAAGCCGGGAACGCTCTCGGAGTCCTGTGCGTGCTCGACACGAAGCCGCGCACCTACTCGTCGGAGCAGATCGATACGCTGGTCACGCTCGGCCGACAGGTCACGGCGTTGCTCGAACTACGGCGAGCTGGGCTGGCGGTCGCCGACTCCGCGCGCCGCGAAGAACGCGTCTCTTCCGAACTGCGTCGAAGTCAGCGAAGGCTCGAGATCCTGAACGAGCTCGCGGAAGCCATCCACGCCGAGCACGGCGTCTCAGCGGTCACACGCATCGCCGTGGGGGTGCTGGCCGGCCACCTGCGCGGCATGCGCGTCGCGTACTCGACGATCGACGATCGCGGACGACTCGAAGTGCTCGAGTCGATCGAACCCGACGGCATGCCGCACCTCGCCGGCGCCGGCTTCGACATCTCGGTCGCGCCGACGTACCTGGCCTCGCTCCGCAGCGGCGAGATCGTGATCACGGAGGACGTCCGCGAGAGCCGCATGCTGGCGCCGCTCTGCGAGGCATTTCTGGCTGGGAAAGTCGAGTCATGCCTCGACGTGCCCGTGAAGCACGGTTCGGGTCTGACCGGTCTTTTGTGCTTCGACGCGCCCGCGCCGCGCACTTGGTCCATGCACGAGGTGAACCTGCTCTCGGAAGTCGCGGTGCAGCTCGGTCACTACCTGCAGCGTGCGCGTCTCCAGGAGGATCGTTGCGCCACCGACGAACTGCGTCGCGTCCAAGAGGAGCGTTGGCGTCTTGCGACACAAGCCACTGGCGATTCGATCTGGGACCTCGAGGTCGCTACGGGCGCCCTCTTCTGTTCGGCACGTCTTGCCGATGTGATCGGCGACGACGTGCCGATACCGACGACCATCGCGGAGTGGCACGCTCGCATCCACGCGGACGATGTGTCGAGCATGCGTGCTGCGCTCTACGCACACATTGCCGGGAAGAGCTCGACCTATCGCGCCGAATACCGCCTCACGACGACTCGCGGTGAGGTGCGTTGGGTGTCGGACCGCGGCCGGGCCATCCTGGGCACCAACGGCGCGATCATGCGCATCGCGGGGACGCACGCCGACATCACGGCACGCAAACAGTGGGAACGGGAACTCGCGATCGCGCGTGACGCCGCTCTCGACACGGCCCGGCTCAAGTCCCAATTCTTGGCCAACATGAGCCACGAGATCCGCACGCCGATGAACGGCGTGATCGGGATGATCGACTTGCTGCTGCAGACGGATCTGGACCTCGAGCAACGCGGCTACGCCGAGACCGTGCGTTCGTGTGGTCAAGGACTGCTGACCGTTCTGAACGACATCCTCGACTGGTCCAAGATCGAAGCTGGCAAACTCGAATTGGAATCGGTCCAGTTCGATCCGTCTCAGCTCCTCGAGGATGTGATCGAACTGTCCGCGACTCTCGCGCACTCGAAGGGAATTCGCGTCGCGGCGGCACCCATGCCCGACTTTCCCGGCCTCGTGATGGGGGATCCGCACAGGCTGCGCCAGGTGCTCTCGAATCTGATCGGGAACGCCGTCAAGTTCACCGACAAGGGCGGTGTGATCGTGCGTGCCGAAGCGGTGCCGAGCACCACGAGCCAAGCCGTGCTGCGCTTCGAAGTCGTCGACACAGGAATCGGCATCGATGCGGATGCTCAGGCGCGACTCTTCAAGAGCTTCAGCCAAGCGGATGGATCCACCAGTCGACGCTTTGGCGGAACCGGCCTCGGCCTCGCGATCAGCCGCCAGCTCGTAGAGCTCATGGGCGGCAAGATCGGAATCCTCTCCGAACCGGGTCGCGGATCGACATTTTGGTTCCAGATCGTGCTCGGGGCGAGTTCGGTATCCACTCCTGGTGCGCGGCGACCGCTCGCGGGTCGCAGCTATCTCGTCGCGACCCCGCACGCAATCGAAGGTCAAGCGATAGCCGCTCAACTCGCACTTCTGGGCGCGGAGTGCGCGCACGCCGTGGATCTCGAATTGGCTGCACGTCGCGCCGCCGCAGATGGACTCCAGTCGTTCGACGGGATCCTCGTCGACCACGAGTTGATCGTTAAGGGTGGCGCCGTTGTCCCCTCGATCCTCCCGGCAACAGCGCCGGTGTTCTTGCTCGCGCCGATCCGTGCACAGCTCGAAGGAGCGCGCCTTCTCGCGGACGGTTGGTACGGTCAGATCGGGTTGCCCACGCGACGATCGCGCCTCGAGTCCGCGCTCGGAGGCCGTGCCGTTGCGCCCGCGCTGCCCTTCAGCTCAGAGCCGAGGAGCGCCACTGCGCCCTCGACTCTGTGTCGCCGTCGCGTGCTCCTCGCGGAGGACAACGTGGTGAACCAGAAGGTCGCGACCCGCATGTTGGAACGCGCCGGGTGTGCAGTGGAAGTCGCAGCGGACGGACAGGCGGCGATCGACGCCTGGGAGCGCGGCGCTCACGATGTCGTGCTCATGGACCTCCAGATGCCGGGCATCGACGGCCTAGAAGCGACTGTGGCGATCCGCGACCGTGAGAGAGTTCTCGGCACGCGCGTGCCCATCCTCGCGCTCACAGCCAGCGCCGCGGGCGAGGACCGATCGCGTTGTCTCGCCGCAGGCATGGACGATTGCCTCACGAAACCGATCCAGTCTGCGACGCTCCTCGCCGCACTCGCACGTTGGGTTCCCATACGAGACCAAGACCCGCTGGTCGCGCCATGAAATCGAGCTTCACGCCATCGCTGCGGTGAGCAGACGATGGAAGTGGTGCACGGCCGCTTCGCGCTCTGGCGCGTAGCGGCCGCGCTCGTAGAGGCGTGCGTGCATGCCGCGTTGGACTTCCATGACGACCGCTTCGTCCTCGAACTCGATACGGTCGACGTCGGAACCGCCGTCGCGCGCGAACGCCTCGGGATCGGAAATCCACGTCTCGAACCTCACGCGCGAACGTTCGACGCCGCGCGGCTCGACGAGGTTCAGCGAGAGGCCCCACGGGTAGAAGTTGAGCATCAGATTCGGGAACACCCAGGCGTAGTACGCGGCGACGCGCCCATCTCTGCCGGCGAACGCCGATACACCCGGCTTCGCGTGCGCGATCTGGAGACTCGCATGACGGAAGAGTTCGGTGCGGTAACTGTCGAACTCGACAGTCGCGCTGAGCGTCGGATGAACGAACGGGATGTGGAGCCCTTCGAGGTAGTTGTCGCAGTACAGCGCCCAATTCGCCGCGAACTCGAACGTCCTGTCGCGCGAAGCATCGTGGACGAGGCGGTCGAACGGTACGCCGGTCAGGCGCGCGGCGAGGTCCGATAGCAACTCGTCCAGACTGTGCCGCGGCGCGAGAGCCGTGAACCGTAGCGGCCCGAATCGTTGAAGAGGAAGGGAACGCAAGTCGTCACGGTGCGTCGGGAAGTGCTCTGCGCCCTGGAACTCGGGAGCCGAGTGGAAGGCGCCGTCGAGTCCGAATCGTCGACCGTGGTATCCGCACGTCATGGACGTCGCGTTGCACGCCTTGCGAGCGATGATCGAGCCGCGGTGCGTGCACACGTTCGAGAGCACGCGCTCCACGCCGGACTCGTCGCGCGAGAGGACCAATGGCTCCCCGACGAGTCCGTCGAGGAGCGTGAACGGTGCGACGCCCGGACCCCGAGCTGGGAGGTCAGCGCGCGCGTACTGCCACGAACGCGCGAAGACGAGCTCGCGTTGTCGATCGTAGAGCGCAGGATCCGTGTAGAGCCGCGCGGGCGGTGTCTCGGCCTTGTGGACATCGGGATGGATGTCGATGCGCAGGGGATCCATGGGTTCGCTCCGCCACACACCGTACGCCGAGTGCGCGGAGAGGCCAACTCGCAGCGCGGGGTCAACCGCCGATGGGGCGCAGCGGTCGAGCGTGCGGATCGCGTGCAACTGCGCTGATCCAGCTCGCGAGTGCCTGGGTGCCGAGCGCGGCTGCGACAGGATCGGCGGACAGGCGCTCGGCGCACTTCGCGGCGAGGCTCTGGAAGCCAATATCGCGGCCGGCCTCGAGATGGATGCAGGCCGCAGCCCACTGCGAGAGCGCGCGTGCCACCTCGCCCAGGACCGAATCGCGGTTCGCACGCCAAACGTCCTCGAACGCTTCGTGCGCCGCACGCGTCTCACCCGCGTCGAGGAGCTCGATCGCGTGGACTAGCTCCGTCTCGTCGCGCCACGAACTCACGGGACGAGTTCGACGCGCGCGTCTTCGAAATGCACGTGTGCATTCTTCACGAAGACGCCCGTGTGCCGCGCACCGTCTGGCACCGATTCCAGCCGAGCTTCGACGGGCGTCGATTCGCCGACCTGGATCTCCATCCGTCCATCCTCGAACACACGCACGGAGATGTCGGTCACGGCGCCAGCCTGGACGGCGGGGGAGAGCGCGATGGTGCGGGTGCGTCGTAGCGTCGACGATCCGCGCGAGGCCGCGTTCAGCGTCCACAGGCCGAGGAAACCGCGATCGTCGATGCCGACGATCGTCACGGCGCGCTCCGGGGCTCCAGCGACGACGAGGCCGGCGGTCCAGCCTGGAACCCGTTCGCCTTCGGGGCGCAATGTCGCGCGCACCACGTACTCACCCGTCACCGCGAGGGACGCGTCGACGAGTGCTGCGCTGCGGACGCTGTGAAGCGCGATAGAACCAACTCCAGGCTCGAAGGCGTCGATCGGTGCGGCGAGCAACGGTTGCCACGTATCCGGCGCACCGGACAGCACGCGGATCGGCCCAAGGAGCAGTCCGCGAGTTCGGGCTTCACTGCGCAGTTCCGCCGCGAGAGGCTCCAGCGACTCGCCGAGCACGAGCGCGAGATCCAGAGCTAGCGTCGAGGCACGCAGGATGAGCCCGGCCGCGCGGTAGTCGGTGATCAGCGCTGATCCGACGCGCGCGAGATCGTTCGTCTTCTGCCGTGACGCGCGCAAGGCTGCATTGCGACGATCGAGCTTCGAGAGGCGCTTCATCAAGGCCTCACGTCGCTCGTCGTCGAGCGTGAATTTCGCGCGGTCCGCGAGGTCGAGGGCTTCCTCGATCAGCGCGGCCGCCGACGAACTGCGACCGAGGCGCTCGAAGACATCCGCTTGCCGCAGCAGGAGTTCTGCATCCGGAGCACCCTTGTCGATCCGCGTGCGAACCCACTCGAAATGCACGAGCGCGCGCGACAGCAGTGCCTCGGCGTCGGGCGCGCCCTTCTTTTTCTTCGGGTCATTCGCGGCGGCCATGAGTCGCTCGATGCGTTGGATGCGCAGCGTGCGCGCCTTCGCGTCGAGCCCATGCAGCGGCGCCACTTCCCCGAGGATCCAGGCCTCCCAATCGCGTTCGAACGAGGCGAAGTCGGGATGATTGCGCGGCGAATTCTGGCCCAGGAACCAGCGTTCGAAGAGCTCGAACGACGCGACACCTTTCTGGATCACCTCGTCGCGGTACTGCGCGTAGAGCGGTCGATAGACGTGCTCCAGCGTCGTCGGGTCCTCGTACTCCTGCAGGTAGTACACGAGGCCCCAACCCCAGGCGTAGAACTCCCCGCCGTACGATCCAGCACCTGCGTATTCGATGACATCGCGCAAGCGCGGTGCCTTCTTCGACGCGATCTGAAACCTCAGATTGTCGAGGCGGCGCTCAGCCGCGCGCGGCCACAGCACGCGGCCGTCGGCCATCGCAACCGTGCCTTCGAAGAAGCTCGACGTGCCCTCGTTGAGCCACGCCGGAACCTGACTCTCTCCGGCGAGGAGCGTCATGAACTGGTGGCTCGCCTCGTGGAACATCGTCTCGAGCATGTCGTCGAGAGATCCCGAGGTCTTGCGCGTGTCGTAGGCGTGGACTTCGCTCGTTCCGGGCGACCACCAGCCTTCGGGTTCACCACCGCCCGCCCAACCGAGGAGCATCGTCGGCTTGTCCGGGGCGATGTGGATCGTCGCCTTCGTGCCGCGTGCGCGCTTCGCTTCGCCGTCGAAGTACACGCGCACATAGAACGCGTGGACGTCGTCCATCAAGGCCCCGAGGCGTTCCACGACCTCGGGTTCCAAGTGGCAAACGAGGTGATAGTGTTCGGTCTCGCGCTCGACGACGGGCGTTGCGCCATCCGTTGCCAGGGCCTTGCCACCGGGTGCCTCGAGTTCGATCTTCGCGAAGGCGGCGCGTGCGCGTGCGAGCAACTCCGTCGCGGTTCGCGCGTCCTTGCCGCGCGAGATCTTGGGCAGCGCTTCCGCGACGCGCAACGCGCGTTCGGCGTCACCGGCAGCGAGCAAGTCGTCGACGGCGTCGAGCAAGGTGGACGCGACCTTGCGCACGAACGGGTCACGGCGTGCGGAGAGTGGATCGAGGCGGCGCAAGGACGCCAGCGTGGTCTTGGCCTCGGCGTCGCGTCCCAGTCGCTCCCACCCCGCTGTCGAGAGGTCCATGTGGTGCGCGGCCTCGTCCAGTCGCCCGAGGGCTTCGAGGGCGGCAGCAAACAGTCGCTCTTCCTCAGGGAGCAGCTCGACGCGTCGCGCTCGATTCTGCATCAACTCGGCGAGCGCAGGCCACGCACGTGCCTTCTCCAACTCGCGCGCGCGATCGAGATCGCTCGACGATTGAGCTTGAACCGACGACGGCGCCCGCCGTGCTTCGCCTTCCACCGGCCCAGGAATTCCCGGCAGGTGGAAGAGGAGTAGAGCGGGCGCGAAGAGTTGCAGCCTCACGGGAAGGGAGACTCGAGTCGCGCAGCGACACAACGGGGTTTTCTAGAAGTCTTGGACCCGAGCTCTCCACGCGCCCTCAGGGCCCGTGAATCGACCCCAGACTCAGAGCCTGTGAAAAAATCACAGGCTACGCGCCGCGGAAGCAGCGCGGATGGTGCCAGAGAGCGTGCGGGCTCGAATTCTGCACACGCTCCTAGCGCGAGCTGACGCCCGCAGCCCTGAGCTATCTGCGCGCTGCGAGTGGAATCACGGAAGTAGTAGCTCAGCGCGTCGGAGCGCCGGGGGTGGTTCTTCGGAGCGCATCGGCTCGATGCCTTCACGCAGAGATCCGCGACGGTCACTTGGCCGTGGCTTGGAAGCTCGTCGTGCCGGAGAACTCCATGGATTGCTCGATGGCCATCTCGCGGCCTCCGACCTTCATGCTGATCGCCTGATCCGACTTGAAGTTGTTCGTGCCCGACATGTCGAACGAGTGGAAGTGACCGCCGCCAACGTTCCAGAGCAGCTCACCTTCCGCCTCCAGCTCGTACTCGATGTCGAGGCTGGTAATTTCCATGCTCTCGACGCCTTCGGGCGGATCCTGGTCCTTCAACTGCTCGCTGACCCGTTCGGTCATGTCCGTCTTCGCCTTGATCGAGAAGGTCAGTTTCACGACCGCGCACTGGACTCCGTCGACCTCGCGCATGCCGATGAACTTCGCGACCGCTTTGCCTTCGACGTCATCGCCGAACATGTCGGCCAAGTTCTCCATGCCCGAGGGGCCCATGCCCATCCCTTCGTCATCGGCGGCCGACTCCTTCGGCTTCATCGCCAGGTCGCCACCCGGCGCGAGGACGTCGATGAGTTCCTTGGGGTCGATTTCCCATTCCTCACCTTCCTTGACCTCACCCTCGGGCAGCAACGCGCGCAGGTCCATGTCCTCGCGCAGGCCCTCGAGCAGCTTCTCCTCGCCGCCTGCGGGTTCGAAGGCGCGGACGAACTCCTTCTTTTCGGCGTCCCAGGTGAAGAGCACCGACTTGCCTTCCAGTTCGCTGACCGCGGAGGAGTTCGTGTCCGCGTCGCGGGACTGCCCCATGATCTCCATCTTCATGGAGGTGGTGACTTCGCTCGCCATCGCGTCGAACGTGCGCTTCAGCTTCTTCGGCGCGCCGCCGTCGACGGTCGCGTATTCATCGGTGACCGAGACCTTGTAGGCGATGCCCATCGTCATCTCGATCTCGGGCATCATCCCGCCCGCAGCGCCGCCCATCGTCATGTCTTCGAGGCTGAGGTCGCTCTTCATCTCGAAGCTCTTCGTCAGGCTCTTGCCCTCCGCCACCGTGAAGGCGACGCGCGTCGCCGGTGCGTTCGAGCCGAGGAGGAGCGGGAGCGGAAGGAGCAGCGTGGAGAGCGTCAGGAGCTGAGTCGCGTTCATGTTGGGCGGTGTGCCGGAGCCGGAGTGCGGGTTGAGGGGCTGGCGGGGGTTCCCGCGCGCCGAGCCGGGCCATTCAGTTGCGGCGAGTATAGAGCTTCCAGCACCCGGTCCTTCAGCCTCTACCGGATCCGAACGCGACGATCGCGGACACCGCGGACACCGCGGACCAAGCACCGAGGCCTGCACCGCGACCGCGGGACAGGCCTCGGGATACGCCGGGATGGGCCAGACGCCGACCGATCCGAGCGGGTGAGGATCCCACGGGCTCTCGCGCCGCGCAGCGACGCAACGAGGATCTCCGAGCCCGGATCGAATTCCTCCCAGAGCGTGTGAAGAAATCACACGCGACGCGGAAGCGGCGCTAGTCGTTTCTGAGAGGCCGTAGGATCGATTTCTTCACGGACTCTCAGGCTCTGAACGCCGGACGTTGGCCGCGAGCAATCTCGGTCGGACTACGGGCAGAACGTGACCGCCAACCCGTCACTCAGGTTGAACCCCGCTCCGCCGCCGGCCGGGTTGCGGTACCAGTACTGGAACCGCCACAAGCTACCGGCCGAGATCGGGCCGGGCAGCGCTCCGTAGTCGATGGCGTAGTTCGCATCACCGATGAAGTCGGCCGTGACGAGCGGCAGGCGGAACACCGTGCCGCCG
This sequence comes from Planctomycetota bacterium, assembly GCA_043736755.1. Taxonomy (GTDB): domain Bacteria; phylum Planctomycetota; class UBA1135; order UBA1135; genus JAEUHZ01. The sequence continues at coordinate 10,779 of JAYTBY010000494.1, forward strand.
ACGCAACGGAAGCCGTTGCCGAACGGCTGTTGGACGGCATTCGATCCGTAGAAGAAGATCCCCGAGGACCCCACCGGCAATTGGGTCGCGCTCAGCACGAAGTCGTTCGTCGAGATGTTGGGGGTGCCTTGGTAGGTCATGACCGACCCCGGGCCGACCGAGTTCGGCGACGTCGAGCAGAAGTTCACGGGCGTCGGACAGGGCGGAACGGGCGTGTCGATCCACAAGATCTTGACGTCGTCGATGTTCCACCCGCCGTAGTTCGTCGTGCCGTTGGACTTGATGCGCCACTCGACCTGCACGGAGGGGTTGTTGTTCGCGATCGAGCCGAGAAAGACCTCCTGCTGCGACCAAGCGCCATCGTTCAGGTTCGTGGTCGGGTTGATGAAGATCTGCGTCCCGTTCACGAGGATTCGCGCCTGATCCGAGGCCGATCCTTGGACGGACAGCCAGCGGCGGAAACGCAGGCGGACGTTCGAGGCACCCGTGCAATTCGTCACAGGTGCGCGCAGGTAGGCGTGGACGTTGGCCGCATAGGCACCGTTCGCGGTGCCCGCCCCGAGGTCTGTCCCCCAAGCTGCACTCGGGCTGAACGCGTTGGCGGGGTCCGCCCAGCCCGTACCGGTCTTGCCCTCCGGATTCCCCCGTTGCCAATCGTCGGTCGTGCTCGAGGTGTCACCGACGGATGCGTGCGTAAAGCCCTCGTCGGTCGTGGTGTCGAAGTTGTGGAACCGCAACACGGTGACGATGCCGACGTCGAACTCGACGAGGGTGTTCGGTGCCGAGGAGGGAAAATTGACCGTCAGGGCGCCGCTGTCCGTGGCCGTGATGTAGTACTCGACGTGTGCCGGCGCTGCGATTCCCGGGATCAAAACCGTCCAAGAGTTGCCACCCGTGTTCGTCATCGGCAGAACGTTGAACACGCCGCCTTCGACCCGATAGCGCAGGTTCGCGTTGAGGAGAGGCGGGTTCTGGTTCGCTTGGATCGTCGCATTGACGACGTACGGACCGACCTGGTTCTGTGTGTCCGGCAAGTCGGTGACGATGGTGATCGTGATCGGAAGCAGCGTGACCCCCGGGAAACCCTGATCGCGGAAGCCGAGGTCGATCTGGGTGTAGTGCGGGGTCCCGTTGTTGATGTTCCCGTCGTCGTCGTCGAGCGTCAGCCACTGCGTCTCGATGATCGACTTGATCTCGGTCTGGTTGTACGAGTTCATCCAGCCCATGAAGATCGAGTTCGCGATTGCGTCTCCCGCAGCGTTCCCGAAGGTCGTGTTGAGCCGGCTTCGAACCTTCCAGGCGGCACCCATCCAGGGTAGGCCATTCGCGTGCACACCCGAGTAGCAGGTCGTGTTCGCATCACCGCAGAACGCGGTTGAGTTCGTGCCTGTGCGAATGTCCGCGCCATTGTTGAAGTCCTGCCCGATGATCGGGTTGTCGAACATGTACATCGCCCAGACGTCGGCGTTGCCCTCACCCATCCCGTCACTGCCGTTGCCTGTGCCGTACAGCTGGTTCATCCAGTGGCCCTCTTCGTGGGCGATGACCGTCGAGTAGGCGGAGTTCACGCACGAGCCCGCGGCGTTGTAGAAGTTGATCGAACCGCCGTCCCAGAACGCGTTGCACGAGCCAGCGACTTCGGTATTGGCGGTCACTGAAAAGTCGGCGCGGTTGTCACTCGGATTCGCGGCTTTGATGAAGTCGCGCAAGAGCGGGATGATTCGCGAGCAGTTCGCTTGCGCCGTGACCAGCGCGGAAGCCGGCGAGTTCATCGTCACCACGTTGCCCGTGGCGGCGTTGAGAGTCGTGACGAGCGTGTACTCCGCGCTCACGGTGCACTGGACGTTGGCCCATGTGCCGCTCGCGAATCGGAAGGTCGCCGAAGCAGGTGCATTGACTCCCGGCAGCGTGAAGTTCCCGTTCGTGTCGCTGAAGGTCGTGACGGCACCCGAAGTCACGCGGATGAAGCGCGCGGTTTGCGACGTCGCGGGATTGCCGCCGACGTCGGGCAGGACCCCGGGGGTCGCAAAGGAGCTCACGGTCCCGCTGACGTCGAAGAAGTGGACGCTGTCCGTCTCGCGGTAGACCGTGCCCGTGGAAGCGTCGAGGAAGACGTTCTTGCCCACGGGCGTGGCGCCTTCGGAGACGTGCTGCGTGTTGACTTTCCAAGCGAGGCGCGGCGTGCGCACGCCCTCGAGGTCGAACTGGTCGATCACGAGCGTCGCATCGATGAGCGTCGGGACGAGTCCCTGTTCGCTGACGAACCACTCTGCGGCGCGGCGCGCGGCGCGTGTCGCATCGAGAGTCGGGGACGTGGCGAAGCTCGCGAGGAACGGCGAGCCGCTCGTGTGGATCGAGAGCACCGCACCCTGCATGTCGCAGAGGACGTTGGCGTACCCGTTCTCCACGGGGACGCCGTTCACGACTTGACGGAAGCGCACCGTCATCTTGTCCGTGCTGCCGATCATTCCGAGCGGCAGGTGGAGCGAACTCACGACCTCGAGGGTCGCGTCTTCGAGTCCGTGCATCGCCACGGTGGCCGCGAGGGCTTGGCGAGCCAACGTCGAGAAATCCGCATCGTCTCGCGGAGCCCAGCTCGGCGTCGCGCGCCCGCCCGACAAGAGCTCCAGGTATCCGGTGTCCAGCGCGACAGCGACGCGCCAATTCTCGCCATGGTCGGCTTGCCAGCGCGCGACGAGCTCGCCCATCGGCGGACGAGGCACGCGCGGGATCGGATCGGCTTCCGAGGCGTGGACCGGGAGGGCCGCGAGCAGCGGCAGGATGCTGGAGAGGAATCGAATCGTCATGGGCTTTGGTTCCCGGCTCCCGCTGGGACTTCTCGAGAAGAGCGCTGCGTCTGGTTCGACCCCGGGGTGCCGGGGGCGTCGGATCGGGACGCGAACTCGCCCAGATCTCGAACTGTGGGAAATAGAACGCGGCTCGAACCCTCAGGGTTCCTCCGCTGCCCGCCCATTTTCTACTGTACCGCCAAATGTGGGTGAGCGGCGGGCATCGAACTCGTCGGTCGGGAAGGCCTGCTTCAGGCCTTCCGGCGCCCCCTGGACGCTCCCACCGTGGCGTCCGGCAACACCTCGAGGAGACCCACATGAAGGTCGCGATCGAATACTGCGTGCAATGAAACTACCTGCCTCAGGCGACCGGTCTGGCCGCCGAACTCCAGCAGGCATTTCCCGGGACCGAAGTCGAGTTCGTGCCGTCGAAAGGCGGCGTGTTCGAAGTCACGGTCGACGGCCGACTCGTCTTCTCGAAGGCTGCTTTGAAACGCTTTCCGGCCTACCAGGAGATTCCGGAGGCCCTCAGCCAGTAGCGCTTCGGTCCAGAGTGTGACCGAGGTCTTCTACGAGCGAGGTCGCGTGCTTGCGCATCGCGGAGCCGCACAACGGGTTCCGCGAACGCTTCGAGCCGTCGAGCCTACACGCCCTGGAGACGCCATCCACCCAGCTTCCAGGGCGCGTTACCGGGGATGTCTTCCGAGGCCGTGAGCGGCCGGGGGCTCGCCTTCTTCAGGGCCTCTCCGATTCTTCAGTCGCTCTCAGATCCAGGCGATGAAACCCAGCAATCCGGCGACTACTGCGAAGAGAACGATCGTGGTCGCGAGCGGCGCGTGACCGGGTCGGATTTCGCCCGAGCCCGTGCGCACTACGAAGGGCGTTGAGGGCGGCGCGGTGGCGCGCTCGGAAGCGGAGGGAGGAGCCATGAGGGGGATGACATCTCGCGGGTGCGTCTCGAGTTGGTGCGCCAGAGCCATCCGATGTTCAGATGGCCCTGGAACGGGTGTACTGATACCACGGAAGCCCGATTTATGCGGCGGATCCGGGCAGCGTGGCGGTGAGGGGATCTCCGCTGGACGAAACCCTCGACTCGCCCGCGCCGAACCCGACTTGACCCGCTTCGCCATGACGCAACTCGCCGCTTCGCTCCTCCTCGCGTTCCTTGCCGCCTGCACCCCGGTCGTTGCGGGAACCAGTGCGCAACCCACCCAGGAGGCTCCGCCCGAGCCCGAGAACGGCTTCCTTGGTTTTCAGCCGCCCGAGGTGGGGGATGTGCGCGTCACGGACACACTCCTGCACCAGGACACGACCGGCGGCGTCGTGCAGGAGCTGCTCGGGATCGCGAGCAGCCGCGGAGGCGGGTTCGGCCTCGTGTGGCGTGACCAGCGCGATGCGAGCCTGGGCATCTACTGGGTGCGCCTCGACGCGGACGGCGTCGCGCGCGAACCCGAACGGCCGGTCACCTCCTCGATCGGCACTTCCCGGCGTTTCGATCCGGCGATCGCTCTCGCCCCCGATGGTGCCGGCGCCCTGGCTTGGGTGACGCGGGGCCCAGGTGGCCAGCGGCCCTGGATGCGCTGCTTCGATGCGCAGGGTGCCTTCCACGGCGACGACCTCCTCGTCGCGGCTCCGCCCGGACCCGCGGAAGGTCGCGGAGCCGCCGGTGCAGCCCGCGGAGGTGCGGGCGATGGCGCGGGAGCGGGAACTCGCTCGCCCGTCCTCCTTGCCCGCCGCGACGGATCGCGGACGCTGCTCTGGCTCGAAGGCGGACGCGTGCGCATGGCCGATTTCGACGTCGGTGGCAGTGCCCTGCGCCCGGCCATCGACCTGGGACGCGCGGGAACCGAGCCGGAGCTCGGGCTCCACGCCCTCGAGGACGCGGTCGGTGGAGTGGGCGTGCTCTGGACCGGGAAGAGCGGGGTCTTTTTCGCATACCGCCCGCCGTCTCCGGCCAAGGTCGTCGATCTCGAAGTCGGCGCTGGTCGAGCGCGCGGGCTCGCGCTGGATACGCACGGCGGTTTCGTCGCGCTTCTCGAACGCACGGAGAGCGCCGTCCTGCGCCGCATCGGCCCCGACGGCCGGTTCGTCGGCCCCGAGGCCGTGATCGCACTCGCCGGACTGCGCAACGCGGCGCTCGAGCCCGTCGCGGACGGCTTCGCGCTGCTCGCGACGTTGTCGGACACGCCGGCGACGCCGGGTCGCGACGGGGGTCGCGGTGGTGGCGCTCGCGCGCAGCCCGCTGCGACTCCGCCGCAGCGCGGGGCCGCAGCCGAACCCGCGAGCTCGGCGCGGCTCGAGCTCGTAATCCTCGACGAGAAGCTCTGGGTTCGCGAGGCCGCGCTCCCGATCACCACGCCCGCCGCGCGCGAGGTCGACGATGCCTTCCTCGCGTCGAACGGCGCGCGACTCCTCGTCGCTTGGACCGATGCGCGCGCCGGCGACGGCGACGTCTACGGTCGCATCGTGGACCTGTCGAAGAGCGGCGCCGAACGCTTCGGGCCCGAGAAACGCTTGAACTCGGATCTCTCGAGCGCGGATCAAGTCGCACCCGACATCGATGCGATCGGGACGCGCGGTATCAGCGCCTGGCAGGATCGACGCGCTGGGCCGAGCGCGATCTATGCACGGCGCTTCGATGCGACGGGGCCGACCGGTGCGGAGATCGCGCTACCGATCCTCGAGAAAGGTGAGCGACCGAAGGGCGGCGCCACGGATGCGGCCGTTGCGCTGCGTCCCGATGGTTCCGCGCTCGTCGTATGGCTCCAACGCGAAGGTGATGTGGGCCGTCTCGAGGGACAGATCCTCGCCGCCGATGGATCAGCGCGATCGGGCAGAATCGAGATCGACGTGCAAGCGCCGGGCATCCCGGCGGTGTCGCGTCTCGCGGGCGAGCGCGGTTGGGTCGTCCTGTGGTCCGGGGCCCGAGAATCCGGCATCCAAGTGCGCCGCGTCGCGCCCGACGGTTCGATGCCCGGACCCACGCGACGACTGGACGAAGGACGCGAACCGACCGCGGACGGAGACGTGACCCTGCTCGACGACGGACGACTCGTCGCCGGATGGACCGTGCACAAGAGCGGTGCTCCACCGACCGAAGGCTGGTCCGTGCGCGCGCGATTCCTCGATGTCGACGGCGGTCCGCGGGGCGGCGAGATCACGTTCGAGCCTTCGCGGCGGAACCAGGACCACGATCCAGTCCTCGCACCGGCCGCGAACGGCGGCTTCCTCATGGCCTGGACGTCGGGCAGTACGGTGGACATGACGCGCGACGTGAACGTGCGGCTCTTCGACGCGCAGGGCCGTCCGGCGGGACCGAACTTGACGCCCTGCTTCCTCGCCAACGAGCAGGACTTCGCCGACGTCACGCGCCTCGCCGACGGCAGCTTCGCCGTCGCGTGGGAGGACGACGTCTCCTACTACGACCAGGGCTACGTGCGGCGCATCGCGGCCGACGGCCGGTCCATGGGGGCGTGGATGCGGATCGGGAAACTCGACACGCTGTTCGTGCCCGATCGCGTCGCGCCACGCATCACGGCGCTGGGTGACGGATGGGCAGCGGTGTTCTCGGATCGTCAGAGGTCGCGCGGCTTCGACACGCGGATCAAGATCGTTGGGCCGCGCTTCGACACGGCAGCGGGGGGCTGAAGCAAGCGCCGCAATCGACCGCGGGGTCGACCTCCTGAATTCGGCGACCGAAGCTAGTGTCCCGTCCGCGAAGTTCGTGTGTGAAGTCGGGCCAAGTGGATCTCTCTGGCTAGGCGCCGCGACGACGCGCATTCGTGGATGCTCGGAGG
>JAYTBY010000495.1:0-7635 GCA_043736755.1 Planctomycetota bacterium
AACCTCGGGACGCGGAACGCAACCCCAAGCGCGCTCGTAGCGTTCACCGCCGACGCCCGTCACGACGACGCTCGCGCCGACGACACGGACCTTGCCCTCACTCGCGGTAGAGGTCCACTCGAACGAGTACGGTGCCCCCAGCGTCACGACGGTCGTGCCACCCGGCTTCACGTCATAGTTTCCGCCGGCGCGTCCGGGCAACATCAAAGCCTTGATGAGTTGGCGCTTCTTGCCCTTGCGCACTTCGCCGTAGAAGAGCGTGTAGCGACCCGCGGGCACCGACACGCCCTTGGCGCCACCCTCGACGAGATCGAAATAGCAGTCCTTGAGCTCGTTCGAACCGCGCACGACGGCGTACGACAGCGGCACGCCCTTGGCCTCGAGCTTGAGAATGCCCGTCTCGATCTTGGCCGGCGTCGCGAGCAGTTCCTTGCCTTTCGATCCGCCGTCGAGCTTCCACCAGGCTCCGCCGATTTCCTGGTAGCGACTCCACGGACGCGCACGCTTCGACGAGCCGATCACGATCGAGTCCATCTCGGGCTGGAACGAACCGTTCGCGAGCCCGCCGTAGCCGAACGTCGGCGGCTCGCCGCCGTACACGCCGTCCATCGAGTCGTCGATGACACGCACGGGTGTCGCACCGATCGTGCCGATCACGCTCGCCGCCGAAAGGGTGTAGACCGGGAACGAGGTGTCCGACGGATTGAAGTTGACCTCGATGCCTTGGAACGTGTCCTTGTCGATGCCCGCCACGGCGAAGAAGGCCCACGGACGCGCGGTATCGCCCTTCCCGATCTGCACACGGAACGGTGTCATGGTGCCGGTCAACGCGATCTTCTGATCGGTCGGGCCGTCTCCCTTCCCGTCGCCATCGACGTCGAGGCGCAAGTCCGAGGAACCGACGCGGTGCAAGACCGGACTGTCGATACCGAGGTTCGCGAACGTGCCCGACGAGCCCTTCGCGGCGAGCGGGAGCGGCGTCCAGAGTGCGTAGATCTCGTCGGACTGGTAGCACGGCCGCGCGAAGGCGTCGGGTGCGGCGATCGGCTCGAACGTGAGGGCCACGGTCACGGGATTCCCCGCGTCACTGGGCGGGTTCACCGGGCCGGACGGCACTTCGCCGCCCTTCTCGCCGCCACCTTTGCCGGGACCGCCTTTGTCCGCACCCGGCTCGGCTGCCGGTCCGGCTTCCTGGTCGTGCCCCTTCTTCACCAAGTCCGCGACACGCTTCTCGGCCAAGAGCGCGCGGTCGTCACGCAGCTCGACCTTGGCGCGGAACTCGAGCCCACGCGTCCAGAACTTCCAGGCCTTGTGCGGCTCGGCTTCCGTCCCACGCAACGGCTCGTCGAAGCACTCGGCGAGCGCGAAGTACGCTTCCGAAGCGGAGTAGTAGTCGCCCTCCGAATCGAACGCGCCCGCGAGGAGGTCGAGCTCGTCCATCGTCTGCACGAACACGAGTCCGTCCTTCGTCTCGCGATTGCCCTGCAGGTCGTTGAAGGCTTGCGTCATGCGCTTGCGCAAGTCGACGCGCGTGCGGCGCTTGTCGGCGTCGAGCCCCTTCAGGTGCTCCTCGACCTTGGCCGGGAACGCGGTCTTCTGCGTGGAGCCCCAGGCTTCGACGAGCGCGTCGCGCAGCGGCTTCTCGTTCGGATCGTCGCGATCGACCAGGATCTCGGAGAAGCGCAGGATCCAAGCGGCAGCCTGCGTCGTGTCGTTCTTCACGAGCGACTCGACGTCGGCTTTCTTGCCCGTCGCAACCGCCTTCTTGAGCTTCTCCTTGAAGGCGACGTCGTGAAGATCGAACGCACGCGGCGTCCTCGTGACGGGAAAAGCCACGGCCCGCGCCATCGGCGCGGCCGCGACCGAGACGAGGAGGGCGAGCGCGATTCGTTGAGCGGTTCGCATGGTCCTTCGGGCCGCGCGCCTCGATCGCGACCGACTCGAAGAGCGGCTCGCGGAACCGCGCGGGCCGCGAAGTCTAACGGTGCCCGCGGAGGCGATCCAAGGGCATCGGATTCGGGGTTCCTGGCCGCGAGCGCGAGCTGTGCGACGTACTCAGCGGCCCTCCAGACGGTCGATTTCGGCTTGGAGCGCGCGCACGCGGCCCGGTGAGCGCTCGCGTGCGAGCGCGAGCGCGCGCTCGAAGCTCGCAATCGCTTCCGAACGCCGACCGAGCGCCTCGTGCGCCTGACCCAGGCCCAACCAGCCCTCCAGGTCGCGCGGCCGAAGCTCCAGAGTCCGCACGAATGCTGCCTGCGCCTCGGCTGCGCGCTGCCGTCGCAGGAGCACGTTGCCGAGTGTCGCCCACATCGTCGGATCGAGGGGAGCCAGTTCCACGGCGCGGCGCGCGCTCACCTCGGCCTCCTCGAACCGACCCTGGTTTCCGCGTATCGCCGCCAGGTTCATGTGAGGTCGTGGGTAGCGGGGATCCGCCTCGATCGCGCGCAGGACGAGCGCCTCCCCCTCCGCGGCCTGACCGCGCTGCACGAGCAGGATGCCGAGGTTGTTCAACGCCCGCGCGTGATCGGGTTTCGCCGCCAACGCAGCCTCGTACTCGGTGGCCGCGGCCCCGAGTTCGCCGCGCGTCTGCCGCGCGAGCCCGCGGTTCGTGTGCGCGATCCAACTCCGACGGTTGACGACGAGCACGCGCTCGAAGACGGCCTCCGTGTCGCGCCAGTGCCCGGCTTGCACGAACGAGAGCGCTCCGAGTGCTAGCGCCGTGACCGCGGCAAGAGAGCGGAGTGCCAGCGCCGGACGTTCGGGCCAAGCACGCGCGACGAGGAGCGCCGGACCGAGTAGAGCGAGGTACGCGTAACGCTCGGCGACGGTCGAGATGTCCTGGTGTGCGAAGGGCACGAGCCCGAGCACGGGTGCGAGCGCCGCGACGAACATCGCGAACGGCAGGATCACGACGCGCCGCACTTGCGGCACGAGCATCGCCGCGACGAGGACCAGCGTCGTCGCAGCGAGTGTCCAGTCGAGGCCGTGCGCCACGACGAGCGCGGGTCGACGGCCATGATCCGCGGCGAGACCGATCGGGACGACGAACTTGCGCGCATAGAATTCGAGCGCGTCCGCCGCGACGAGGAATCGATCTGGAACCGCGACGATTCCCTTCAACGTCTCGTCGGCTTGGAGACTCTTCGTGACGACGAGGATGGCGGCTGCGGCGACGAACCCGGTCGCGAGTCGCGGCGCAGCGAAGCGCAACCCGCGTCGCAAGATCGCGATCTCGACGAGGAGTGCCAGCGCGGGCACGACGACGGCCGAGGGCTTGGCGAGGAGAGCCAGGACGAGCAGCGCGCCGGAGAAGAGATCTCCGCGCAAGCTTCGCACTGGCCGCGCGTAGACGACCAACGCGCCAAGGCCGAAGCACGCGGCGAGCAAGCCGCGTTGTTCGCTGATCCACGACACGCTCTCGACTTGGAGCGGATGCAGCGCGAACAAGATTCCACCGAGCGCCGCGCCTGTAGGTCGCGCACCGAGTCGCGCGAGGAGGATCACGACGAGCGCCGCATTGCACGCGTGAAGGGCCACGGAAACCGCATGAAAGATGCGCGGATCCGGCCCGCCGGTACCCCACGCCTCGAGTGCGAACAGCGTGTAGCTCGCGGGGACGTAGAGACCAAGGAACGGTTCCGTCCAGAAGCTCGCGACCGACCGCAGCGTGACCGGATCGAACCGCGCATTGCCCGTGACGTGGAGATCGTCGTCCCACAGCAGGAACTCGGCACCCAGCGTCCGTGCGAAGACGAGCATCGAGAGAGCACCGACGACGAGCGCCAGCACGCGCACCGAATCGCTCGGCGTGCCGTGCGCTCCGGCCGTTGACGAAGAACTCGGAACGATCGGCGAATTCACGGACTCTCGCGGCGCGGCGCGGCGCACCTAGGTGCTACGAGGCCGCAGGCTCGACGTCTTCACGGCCCGAGGCGTGTGAAGAATTCACCGCCAGCGCGCTGCGGAGCAGCGCCACACAAGCCTGAGAGGCCGTAGGCTCGACGTCTTCACGGCCTCTCGGAGCCGTTGAAGAAATCAGCGGCGACGCGCCGCTGTAGCGGCGCCACCAACATCGGAGAGCGTGTAGGCGCGATCTCTTCACACGCTCTCAGAGCTTGTGAAGTAATCACAAGCGACGCGCCGCGGAAGCGGCGCAACGTGGGTCTGAGAGGCTGTAGGATCGATTTCTTCACAGCCTCTCAGTCTTTCTCTTTCTTCGCCGGCCGCTTCCAGCCACGGATCGACTCCTGGAGGAAAGTCGCGAGTTCAGCGCGCTTGACGCGGTCTTGGAGCATCGTGTCGCGGTGACGCACGGTGACCACATCGTCTTTCATCGTGTCCCCGTCGATCGTGACGCAGAACGGAGTGCCGACCTCGTCGAGGCGGCGGTAGCGACGACCGATCGCGGCACTCTCGTCGTAGAACGTCGTGAAGCGCGCGCGGCGCAACTCGTTCTCGATCTCGTGCGCCCTCTCGGGCATGCCTTCCTTCTTCACGAGCGGCAGCACGCCCACGGTGACCGGCGCAATCTCGGGATGGAGGTGCAGCACGACGCGCGGCTCACCCTCGACCATCTCCTCGTCATACGCATCGATCAAGAACGTCAACGCGGTGCGGTCGACGCCAGCCGCGGGTTCGATGACCCACGGGAAGTACTTTTCCTTCGTCTCCGGATCGAAGTAGCGCAGGTCCTTGCCCGACGCTTCCGAGTGACGCTTCAGGTCGAAGTCCGTGCGACAAGCGATGCCCTCGAGCTCGCCCCAGCCGAACGGGTACTCGTACTCGACGTCCGTGCAACCGGTCGAGTAGTGCGCCAACTCGTCGGCCGCGTGCTCGCGCATGCGCAACTTGGCCGGATCGATGCCGAAGTCCGAATACCAGGAGTGGCGTTCCTTGCGCCAGTATTCGTACCAGTGGTCGTTCTGCGCCGGCGGGATGAAGAACTCCATCTCGGCTTGCTCGAACTCGCGCGTGCGAAACACGAAGTTCCCGGGCGTGATCTCGTTGCGGAAGCTCTTGCCGATCTGCGCGATGCCGAACGGCGGCTTCTGCCGTGAGCTCTCGAGCACGTTCTTGAAGTTCAGGAAGATCCCCTGCGCCGTCTCCGGCCGCAGGTAAGCGACAGAGCCCGCGCCCTCGACCGCGCCGACGTTCGTCTTGAACATCAAATTGAACGCGCGCGCCTCGGTGAGTTCGCCGCCGCATTCACCGGGGCGCTTGCTCGGGCGCTCGAGACAGGCCGCATCGGCCAGCTTGTCCGCGCGGAAGCGCCCCTTGCACTTCTTGCAGTCGACCATGGGGTCGGTGAAGCCGGCGACGTGACCCGACGTTTCCCAGGTCTTGGGGTTCTGGATGATGGCCGAGTCGAGGCCGACCATGTCGTCGCGCAACGTGACCATGCGCGTCCACCACGCATCCTTGACGCGCCGCTTGAGCTCGACGCCGAGCGGGCCGTAGTCGTAGGTGTTGCCGATGCCCCCGTAGATCTCGGAGGCTTGGTAAACGAATCCGCGGCGCTTGCACAAGGACACGATCGTGTCCATGAAGCGCGTGTCCTTGGTCGTCGTCATGGCGTGGGGCCCCGCGCGCGAGCCGCCTAGGCCGCGACATGGGCGCGGCAGAGTAGCGCGCTCGACCGGCAGAGAGCCCGTGAAGAATTCACGGGCTCTCGTGTCGCGAAGAGGCGCAGCTGGGATCTGCGAGCGCGTTGGCTCGATTTCTCCACGCAGAGAGAGAGCCCGGGGAGAACGCACTCGATCTCGTGACGCGGAGCGCCAGAGCGAGTCGTGGAGAGGCCGAGCAACGGGCTTCTCGGGGGCCGTCCGCACGCTCTGCGGTCGGGCACGCAGTTCAGCGCGCGACCGTCAGCGCTTCAGGGCCTGCTCGCGTGCCGCCGTGAGCTCGACAGCGAGCGCGGCCATCTCCGCGAACGGCCGATTCCGTGCTCGAATCACGCCATCCGCGTCGACAAGCAGGCATGCGGTCGGACGCCGTCGCGCGAAGAGCGTGTCGAGGTAGGGGTGACTCATCGTCTGGAGCAGTCCGACGCGCCACGTGATGCCGAGTTCGCCGAAGGTCTTGCGGGCGTTGGCCAAAGCACTCCGGCTGGTGCACAGACCGACGAGTTCGAAGGGTTTGCCCGCGAGGCCGTCGATCAACGCGCGGCGGGCAGGCACCTTCCCCGGCGTCCCCTCGTCCGACATCTCGAACACGTCGATGAGCAGGACCTTTCCGCGATACCCCGAGAGGACGACCTCGAGATCGTCGATGTCCTTCAGTGCCCACTCGGCCGCACGCGAGTCCGGCAGGGGTGATCCGGGCATGACCGCCCGAACTCGCGCGGCAAGGTCCCGGGCCTTGGGCACGAGACCCGACATGTCCGCATGCCGTTCGACGATGGCATCGAGTGCAACGAGAGCGCGCTCGAACTCCGCCTCGGAGCCCTCCGAGATGCGCGTCCCGGCCTCGATCCACAGCGCCATCGATCGCGCCTCGGACCCGCGCGCCAGATCGAGCACCGCCGCGGTGAAGGGCAAAGGGGCCAGCGCAGCGAGCGCGGGGGCTTCACTGTCGACGAGGCCGATCACGCTCCGGAGCCACGGCGGTTCTCCACCGTGGAGGCGCAGCGCCAGTCCGAAGAGGCGCATTCGAATCGATCCCCACTGGGGGTGACGCACCGAATAGTGGCGACCCAGATCGCGCGCCAGCCCCGACAGCGCGAGGTCGGGCGCCAACTTGGACAGTTGCAGGAATCGCGGATAGAGATCCTCGACCCACGACTTCGCGGTAGGCAGGCCGGTGTGCGCGAGCACTTCGAAGCGTGGTTGGAGCGTGACGACTGGGGAGACGGGCAACTCGGTGGGCCGAGGTCCCGCTGCGAGAGCGGACTCGGCCGTCGTCAGCCAGTCGGTCATGCCGGAGCAGAAATCGCTCTGGAGTGCCACGAGCATGAGTTCGGCGGCATCACGCGCAGCCTTCGTCGTTGGAAAAGCCGTGACGACCGTGGTCTCGATCTCGGTGGCACGGGCGCGTCGGGCCGGATCCGCGGACTTCCCATAGTCGGCCGTGAGGAGGGCCGTTTCGAGGAGTGCGCGCGCCTGAACCTCGGGGTTCGTGGCCGTGGTCGCGATAGAATCGAGATGGCGCATCGAGGTGTCGACCCCGAACGTCGCCGCCTGTACACGCAAGATCCGCGGCACCACGATCAATGTCGTGTCGCCGGCGCAGCACGTGAGCAACGCTTGGATCTGGGCTTCGAGCACGCCCAAACGCAGCGCGGGATCGGACACGCCGTCGACGAGGTTCTCGCACATCCACTGGCGCGCGCGCGCGCTGCCACGGCTCGCGGCGTCTTCCATCCGCGGCCAAAACCTGATCGCCGGGTGCTGCGTCGGTCGTTCGCCCTTGCCTCGCGCGGCGTCGAGCCGGGCTTGGTCGTAGACCTGTAGATCCAACTTGTACGCGTCGGAGACTTCGCGGTAGGCCGGATCCGACTCGGTCGCGGGCGTCGGTCGCTGCGCAGCGCCGACTGCGGCGAAGAGAGGGACGAGAAGGAGGAGTACGTGCATCGGTGGGGATTCTCGCGATTCAGCGGGGTGTCACGCCCGGGACGGGCACGAGGGGTACGGGCACGCG
>JAYTBY010000496.1:0-7617 GCA_043736755.1 Planctomycetota bacterium
TTTTCCAGTCTCCGCCGCAGCGCGCGCACGCAGCAGCGCATCTGCATCGACGAGGATCGGCACGCGCGCCGGCAGGCCGTTCGGGTGGTCGTACTCCGCGATGAACTCACGCGGGGCGAGTCCAGTTGGCGCATACCAATCCGTCAAGTCGACTTCAAAGTTCGCGACGGCATCGAGGCGCGCGACGCGCGGTGCTTGAGCGTTCGCGCGCAGCGTGAGCGTCGGTGCGCCGCTCGACAGCGCTTCGAGTCCGACGACGCGCGCGACGAGACGCACGCCCGATGCGAGCGCGCTCGCGCCGACCGACGTTGCGGCGAGGCCGGTCCGTCCCGAACTCGGTACGTCGACGAGGCCACGGTCCGGTCCACTCGATGCCACATCGCGCGCGCTCGAGGCTTCGGGGCCGACGACCGCGACCGCGCGGTCCGTCGACGAATTCGGAGCGTCGTCACGCGTGGCATACCACGCGACTGCAGTCACGAGGGCCGCGGCCGCAGCGCCGAGAAGCCAAGCGGATCCAGCGCCGGTGAGAAGTCCACCCGCGGTCCCACTCGTCAGCGCCTCGCCGGTCTTCGCGGCCGCACCTGCGCTCGCGCCGCTGGCCGCAGCACCGCTGCCCATGCGCGCCACACCGTCGAAGATCGGCGCGAGTCGCGCGGCTTCGCTGCGCGGCGCGAGGATCGCGAGCGCGGTCCCGAGCGACAGGCTCGCGGGGATGAGCTTGCGCAGCTGCGCGAGACCGCGGAAGACCTGCACGCGCACTGTGGCGGCTTCGCGACCTGTGCGCTCGGCGATCTCTCTGTGCGTGAGGTCCTCGAAGAGGTGCATCGACAGCACCTCGCGGTACATCGTGGGCAGGCGCTCTAGCGCACCGGTGACGTGCTCGCGCACTTCTGCTTCGGGCAGATGCGCGTCGGCTGCCGGCACGATTGGGGTGGACACGCGCTCGGGATCAGGTACTCGCGTCGCAGCTCGTCGCGCGCGGCGTGCTTCGATCTGGAGGATGCCGACGAGCCACGGCATGAGGCGCTGATCCGCATCCCACCGGCGCGCGTCGCGCAACACCGTGTGCCAAGTCTCCTGCACGAGATCCCAGGCCGCCGACTCGTCGCGCACCTGTCGCCGAGCGATGACGAGGAGCTCGTCCTCGGAGCGCGCCAGGACCTCGGCCAGAGCCTCGGAGTCCTCGGCGTCGCGCCAGCGACGGAAGAGCGCCTCGAGCGACTCCGACCCCTGTGATGTTCCCGGCATGAATGGACTCCGCCCGGGGGCTTCCGCCGTTACACGGATCCTCGAACGACCCATCCAGTCCGCGCCGAAAGCGCGAGGACGTCAAGCCCGGGGGGGCTGCCACCCCGGAAATCACTCCCGCTCAACGCGTTGCGGAGAGGTCGTTTTCCGTCCTGAAATCAGGGCGTGTGGAGCATTCACGTGCTCAGCGCTGCGGAGCCGCGCAGCGGGTTTCCGCGAGCGTGCCGGCTCGTTTTCTAGAGACGGTCGGAGCCGCGAGCGGTGGCGGTCAAAGCGCGTCGATCAAGCGCTGCAGTGTCGCCCGCACGAGCTCGGCGTTGGCCTTGCCTCGAGAGGCCTTCATGACCGGGCCCAGGAGGGCGTTCAGCGCGTTGGGCTTCCCGGCCTTCACGTCCGCCACGATCTTCTCCTTGCCCACGAGCGCGTCGCGGCACCAGGCTTCGATGGCAGCAGAATCCTGCACCTGTTCGAGCCCGAGTTCCTGCACGAGGACCTTCGACGACTTGCCCGTCGTGACCATCGCGCGGAGCAGCGTGCGCCCGCCCGCGGTCTGGATCGTGCCGCCGTGGATCAGTGCGACGACCTCGGCAAGGTCGTGGGGTTTGAGCGGGATCTCGCCGAAGTTCGCGAAGCCGAGCGCTGCATCTCCGACGAGCTTGAACACTTCGTTCAGGATCCAGTTTGCGCACTCGCGCGGTCGGCCCGAGAGACGCGCGGCAGCCTCGAAGAAGTCGGCCACGACGCGCTGGCTCGTGAGCGCCGCGCTATCCTTCGCGTTGAGCTGGAGTTCGGTGGCGTAGCGTGCGCGTCGCGACGCCGGAAGCTCCGGGATCGCGCCGCGCGCTCGATCGCGGAACGCCGCATCGATCGTGAACGCGGGCAGATCCGGTTCGGCGAAATAGCGGTAGTCGTGCGCCGATTCCTTCGAGCGCATCGCACGCGTCGCGCTGCGCTCGGGATCGTAGAGCCGCGTCTCCTGCCGGATCGCGCCGCCCGATTCGTAGACCTCGACTTGGCGCGCCATCTCGTGGTGGATCGCGCCGGCGACGTGACGGAACGAGTTCAGGTTCTTGACCTCGACCTTCGTGCGCCACGCTTCACCAGGACGACGCATCGAGATGTTCACGTCGCAGCGCAGCTCGCCCTTCTCCATGTCGCAGTCGGAGGCGCCCGTGTACTGCAGGATTTCCTTGAGCGCCGTCAGGTACTCGACCGCTTCGTCCGCGGTCTCGACGTCGGCTTCGGTCACCGATTCGATCAGCGGCACTCCAGCGCGGTTCAAGTCGACGAGCGTCATGTCGCCGCGATCGTGGATCGCTTTCCCGGCGTCCTCTTCCAAGTGGATGCGCGTGAGCCGGATCTTCTTCCCCGACGCGAGCACGATCCCGCCGCCGTTGCAGAACGGCTGGTCGTACTGGCTGATCTGGTAGCCCTTGGGCAGGTCGCAGTAGAAGTAGTGCTTGCGGTCGAACTTGCTCCGTTCGGGCACGTTCGCGCCGATCGCGAGCGCGACGCGGACGGCGAGTACCAGCGCTTCGCGGTTCAGCACGGGCAGGACGCCCGGTTGCGCGGTGCAGACAGGGCACGTGATCGAGTTCGGGCTGGCTGCGAAGCGATATTCGCAGCCGCAGAAGAGCTTCGTGCGCGTCCCGAGTTGGACGTGACACTCGAGGCCGATGACGGCGCTCCAAAGTGCCCCGGTCGTCGGCGAGACGTAGAGCTTCGGATCGGCGCCCATCGTCGGTGAACTCACGCGGCACCTCCGGCGAAGACGGGCGGTGTGGCCTTCGCGAACATCGTCGCGGCCTCGAATGCCCGCGCGACACGCAGCACGCGCGCGTCGGCGCGTCGCGGGCCCGTGATCTGCAATCCGACGGGCAAGCGTGTGCCGTTTTCCTCGACGAATCCGCACGGAACGCTCGCTGCCGGGAGGCCTGCGAGGCTGACGGGAACGGTGAGCACGTCCGAGAGATACATCGCGACCGGATCGTCGCTCTTCGCGCCGAGTCGGAACGCGACTTCGGGCGAAGTCGGTCCGACGAGGACGTCGACGTCCTCGAACGCCGCATCGAAGTCGCGACACAAGAGCGCGCGGACTTTCAACGCGCGTCCGTACCAGGCGTCGTAGTAGCCGGCCGACAAGACGTACGTGCCGAGCAGGATGCGGCGCTTCACTTCGGGCCCGAAACCAGCCTCGCGCGTGGCCGCGAACATGCTCTGCAACGAGCCGGAACCTTCGACGCGTGCTCCGTAGCGCACGCCATCGAAGCGCGCGAGGTTGCTCGACGCTTCGGCCGTTGCGACGACGTAGTACGTCGGGATCGCGAGATGCGTGTGGGGGAGAGAGACCGGAACGAGCTTGGCGCCGAGACGTTCGAGCGTCTCGAGAGCCGCTTCGCACGCAGCACGGACTTCGCGCGGCAATCCCTCGGCGAAATGCTCTTTCGGGACGCCGATGCGCAATCCGAGCACGTCACCGTCCTCGACTTCGAGCCGCGCTTCGTCGAGGCACGTCGAGTCGCGCGGATCGGATCCTGACATGAGGTGCGTGACGAGCTCGAGATCGCGCACGCTGCGCGCGAACGGCGACACCTGGTCGAGCGAGCTGCCGAACGCGATGAGGCCGTAGCGCGTGATGCGTCCGTACGTCGGCTTGAAGCCGTGGATGCCGCACAGCGCCGCCGGTTGTCGCACGGACCCGCCCGTGTCGGATCCGAGCGCGATCGGCACGACACCAGCCGCGACGGCGGCGGCCGAACCCGAGCTCGATCCACCCGGCGTGCGCGCGAGATCCCACGGGTTCATCGTCGGCCCGAAGGCCGAGTTCTCGGACGAGCTGCCCATCGCGAACTCGTCCATGTTCGTCGCGCCGATCGGGTTCGCGCCGGCGTCGAGGAGCCGTGTCACGAACGTCGCGGTGTAGGGCGCGCGATATCCAGCGAGGATCTTCGAGGCGCAGTTCGTCTCGAGACCCTCGAAGCACATGTTCGCTTTGAGGGCGATGGGCACGCCGTGCAACGGACCGCTCGTCTCGCCGCGAGCTCGCGCGCGATCCAACTCGTCCGCACGCTTCAGCGCTCCGTCACGATCGACGCTGAGGAACGCATGGATGCGACTCTCGACGCGCTCGAGCCGCTCGAACGCCGCTTCCGCCGCGCGCCGCGCCGTGAGTTCACCGCGTGCAATGCGCGCCGCGAGTGCGATGCCGTCGTCGACCGCGGTCGCGCTCATTCGTCACCCCCGACGGTCTTCGGCACGCGGTAGAAATCGTCGACGCGCGCGGGAGCGTTGGCGAGAGCCGCGTCGACCGCGAGCGACGGCGCGGGATCGTCGGCGCGCACGACGTTCTCGCCCGCCGCGGCCGTGCTCATGAGCTCGACCCCCTCAACCGGCGCGCGCGCCAAAGCCTCGAACTGCACCAAGATGGCCGCGAGCTGCGGCCCGAACGCCGCCGCTTCGTCGCGCCCCATGTCGAGGCGCGCGAGGTCGGCAACCTGCACGACGAGGTCGGTGGGGGAGAGTTCGGAGGGCTTCGTGTTCGTCATCGATCTCGTCCGGACTGCGATCCGCGGGAGTGTACGGATCGAACGTTCTGAGACCGAGAGCCGCCCGAGCTCCCCCGAGCGATAGATCCATCACCGGCCGGACAGATCGGACGATCTGGCCCCACCAGCGCCCCCGGTGTCCACTCGGGGCGCTGAGTCATAGCGTGATGAGAGATGCACGCCGGTGGACGCGGATCCTGCTCGCCGCGCGCGGATGGCGCAGCGAGTAGGATCCGCATCCCGCCACGGGTTGGCTGCACTTCCTGCCGTCGCTCAGGCCGACTCGGCTCATCGAGGAGATCCGTCCCATGCGGCTCGCACGCCAGATCGCGCTCGCCCTCCTCGTCGCCTACGCAGGCGCGCCGAGGGCCGCCGCGCAGACGTCCCCGAGCGCAGCTCCGGCAGTATCGCCGCAACGACTCCGGACCTGACGCGCGAGCGCAAGCTGGTCGACGAGTCCAAGGCCTCATGCAAGGCCTCCGACTACACCGTAGCGCGCGCGAAGGCCGAGGAAGCTGTGACGTCACTGCTCGCGCGACCGGAGCGTGAACAAGGCGCGGCGTGGCTTGAGCTCTTGGATACGGCGGGGGTGGCGGCTTGGACAGCCCAGGACGCGCGCACGGCGAACAGCGCGTTCCAGCGAGTGTACGAGGGGCGCTTGTCAACGCTTCTCGACGAGGACCCACAGCTGCAGAAGGCACGGCAGAACCTCGCCGTGACTATCAGCGCGATGGGCGATCTGGCGGGCGCCAGGGCCCTGGATGAGAAGGTGCTCGAGGTCCGCTCGCGCACGCTGCCCGACGAGCACCCCGACCTACAGTCGGCGCGGGGAAACCTCGCGGCGACGATCCCGGCGCTGGGCGATCTAAAGGGCGCCCGGGCACTGCAGGAGAAGGTGCTCGAGGTCCGCTTGCGCACTCTGCCCGACGAGCACCCCGACCTGCAGGCTGCGCGGCAAAACCTCGCCGCGACGCTCTCCGCGTTTGGCGATCTCGTAGGCGCTCGGGCCCTGTCCGAGAAGGTGCTCGAGGTGCTCCTGCGCACGCTGCCCGACGAGCACCCCGACCTGCAGGCTGCGCGGCAAGTGCTCGCCGAGACGATCTCCGCGCTGGGCGATCTTGCAGGTGCCCGGGTCCTCCTCGAGAAGTTACTCGAGGTCAATTCGCGCACGCTGCCCGAAGAACATCCAGCCCTGCAGGCTACGCGGGTAAGCCTCGCCGTAACGATCCGGGAGATGGGAGATCTAGCGGGCGCCCGGGCCCTGTTCGAACATGTGCTCGAGGTCGTCTTGCGCACGCGCCCAATGAGCACCCCGACCTACAGTCGGCGCGGCTAGGCCTCGCCCTGACGATCACGGCGCAGGTCGCGGATCTCGGCCGCTCTCCAGGGGAGCCAGAGAGAGCAAACCCCGAGACGGTTGGCGGCAGGGAGCGCTGCGCGGAACTGATCGGCGCTCTCTGCCGCGCACAGGTGCACGCGGCACGCGCGGCGATCCTCGCGAGTCCCGCTCGAGAAGCCGAGGAGCGCTGCTTGAACATGGAGGAACGGCTAGGCCTGTCCCTTTCACTCGCGCAGGGCTACGGCGTGTTCGAGCCGCTGCATGAGTTGGAACGTCCTGTGTTCCTTTTGGCGGAGACGACGCGCGGAGCGGCGCTCACTTCGGCTGCGCTCACGCGCCGGGCGACGGACTCGCCGAAGTACGCGGAGTTGCAAGGCGCGTTGCGGGCAGCGAGCGCTGAGCTTGCCGGCCTCGCGCAAGAGGGCACGACGAGCGCGGCGTTCGATCGCGTGCGCGCGAAGCGTGAATCGGTGGAGCGCGACCTTGTAGTGTTGGCGCGGGAGCTCTCAGGTGGGAAGGCGAGTGGCGTCGAGTTCGATGCTGAGTCACTCGCGGCACGGCTCGCGAAGCGCGAGGCGGCGGTGGGCTTCCGGCGCCTCAGCAAATGGCGGCTCGAACTCGGCGGGGGCGCTCGACTCCACGGGTTCGGCCGCGGTGCGCGACGTTTCGAGCGACAATCTGTGGGCATTCGTGGTGCGGAGCTCGAAGGCCGAATCGAAGGAGGGTGCGCAGAGTGACTCCACGCCCGCGACGACGCTGGCGCTTGTCGACCTGGGCCCGATCGAGCCGATCCAAGCCGCTGCGCGCGCGTGGCGCGAGGCAATCGGCGCGGGCCTCGAACGTGGTCTGGCGATCGGCGCCGGGAACCTCGATCCCTTGCTGCAGCACGGCGCCGAACTGCGCCGGCTCGTGTTCGACCCGTTGATCCCCGCGCTCGGCGACGCGGAGCACGTCGTGGTCGCGCTCGACGACGTGCTGCACCTCGTTCCTCTCGATGCCTTGCCGCTCTCTCCCGCGGAGTCGGCGACGGGGCCGGACGGCGATCCCGCCAAGCGTCTGGTCGGAGATCGCTGGCGCATCGAGACGCGCGCGACGCTGACGGAGCTCTTGATCGACTCGCCCGAGCCGAAGGGCACGGCGCTCGTGACGTTGGGCGGTGCTTCGTTCAACTTGCCCTCCATCGCGCTCTCGCCCGACGAGATCGCGTCTTTCGAAGCGCGCACGCACGTCAAGGAGATCGCTGGGGTCGAGCGGGCTGAGACGAGCGTGAAGGCCGGGCCGCTCGAGGAGGTCGCGCGGGTCGGCGAGAACGCCTCGCTCGAGGATGGCGCGTCACCGTCCGAGTCGCCGCCGACCGAGGCCTCGACTCGGCTGCGCGGAACGGCGTGGGAGCGCGGCTTCCCTCCTCTGACTCACACGAGCGACGAAGCGCGCGGCATCGGCGCTCTGTACCAGGAGATCTACGAGGGCGCGCGCCCCGTG
>JAYTBY010000497.1:0-1528 GCA_043736755.1 Planctomycetota bacterium
ACACATCGCTCAAGCGCGTCGGATGCAGGTTGACGATCACCGTCCCCGGCCGCGCGATCTCCGCGACCGCTTTGCACACGTCGTCGAACGACACGGCACAGACGTCGCACAAGTCCTGCGTGACGATGACATCCGGCGCAACTCGCGCCAGCGCCGCGACGTCGATGTCGTAGACGGCGAGAGCGTCACGGAGCACGGCGCGCACGTCGCGATCGATGTCACGGCTCGACCACGAATGCCCGATCTTCGCCGACGTCAGCACGGTCCGGCCGACGACGCTCGGCGGCCAATCGCACTCGTGGCTGACGCCGACGAGGTCCGGCTCGAGGCCCAGGGCACAGACCATCTCGGTCGCAGACGGGAGGAGGCTCGCGACGCGCATCGGATTCGCTTCGTGGGGGGGGACGGGAAGTACGGTCGCTGTCGCGCCGGTATCCGAGCGCTCCTTGGAAGGTAACCTGTCCGCCCGTGTCCCACCGCACCCGATCCGCCGCGCGCTCCGTCCTCGTTCCGTTCGTCGTCCTCGTGATCGCGTCGAGCGCGAGCGCGCAGCTCAAGCTGCCGCGTCGGCCCTTGGAAGCGGCACGAGCGCGCGGCAACGTCGCGCCGCACCGCGTGTGCACCGTGTGCTCCGCGCGCAACTACGCGAACGCGCCGAGCGGTCGCACGGATGCCGAGGGTCGCGAGCTCGCCTGGTGCGATGCGTGCAAGCGCGACACCGCGCAGACTTGGCCGTCGGGCGCGAGTGGGGGCGTCGGCATCCCCGATGCTCCGCAGAACGGCGACCTGAAGTTGCCGCGTCATCCGACCGCTGGTGCGACGGCCGCTGGGTCCACGAAGGGGCCGGTCGAAGGGCCGCTGCAGGGTCCGGTCCAACCGGGAACAGGCGTGGGCGTCTCCGGGGATCCGGGTCTCTCGGCATCGGGTGCCGCTCGAGTGCCGGGCGCGGATGCGGGCAGCACTTCCTCCGTCACGATCGCGCCGGATGCGGCGCGCATCTTTGCGGATGTCGCGAAGCTCGACAACGCCGACGGTGGCGCGGCGCAGCGCGCGGTCGAGTCGCTGCTCACCTTGCGCGGAGACGGATTGGCCGCAGCACGCAGCGCTCTCTTCGAGGAACGACCGGCCACGATCGCGGTCGCGGCGCGCGTCCTCCTGCGCGGCGGCGTCTCGACGGACGGCGACCTCGTCGTGCGTCGCTTGCGCGCGAAATTGCCGGCTGGTGCGGGCCCGCCGCTCTTGCACGCCGTGGTCGAGGAAGACCCGGTGCGCGCGACGAACGAGCTCTTCGCCGCGCTGCTCGATCACACGCAGCCCACGTTGCGCACGGCCGCGAGTCGTGAACTGCGTGCGCATCTCGAGCCGGACTCGGTCGCTTTGCTCGAAGTTCCGCTGCAGAGTGCGCGCTCGGAGACGCGCGCACTCGCCCTCGAAATCGTGGCTCTGCTGCCGGCCGAGCGCGCGACCGCCGCGATCTTCTCGCGCCTCGACGACGCGAACGCGCGTGTCGCGTCCGCGGCAGTCTCCG
>JAYTBY010000498.1:0-17292 GCA_043736755.1 Planctomycetota bacterium
GGTCGCGTTCGTGAACGAGAAGGGGCTCGTTCGTGAGCTCTACTTGTTCGCGCGCGAGTTCGTCGGAACGACTACACGGGCGTAAGGTCCACAGCGTGGAACGGGAACGCGCGGAGATCCTCGCGATCGACCTCGACGGCGCTGTCCTCCGCGCGCGTCGTACCGAGTGGCGTTCGACGGACAGCCACGTCGATCTGGTCGGCACGTTCGGTGGATCGGCGCTCGCGTTGGCGATCGTCGCCGAGGACGCGCGGAGTGGATGCGCGCGGGCACCGTTCGTGATCGCGGTGGGGGATGCCGTGCGACGCGGGCTCCCGACTGCGGCGCGCGCGTGCGTCGCGAGCCGTGCACCGCTCACGCAGCGCTACGCGGACGGACACGTCGGTGGTCGGCTGGGCGTTCATTTGGCCAGTCACGCGTCGGCACTCGTCCTGCGCGGGACGACTACTGGGCCGAATGCCGTCCTCGCGATCGACGCGCGGGGAGTCGCGCGCATCGAGCGCTTGCCCGGCCTCACGGGCCTCGAAACCCCTGCGCGTTTGGAGTACTTGCGCCGGGAATTCCCGCGATCCGCGCTGCTCGCTTGTGGTCCGGCCGGTGATGCCCGAGTGCCGTTCGCGAGCCTCGCGAACGAGAGCATTCCTCCGAGTTTCGTCGGTCGCGGCGGAATGGGGGCCGTGCTCGGTGGGCTGGGGCTCGCTGCGGTCGCCGTCGAGAGCGCTGCGCGTCCGCGCGTCGTCGCCGAGGTGGACCGCAGCGATCCACCGTCACCCGCGCTGCTCCTCCAGTCCGCGCGCTTGCGAGCACGTGCGCTCGGCGGAACGTTCGAATCGCGCGGCGGCGACACGCCCGCGGATCCTATGGCGCGCAAGGGCTGTCGCGGCTGTCCGACACCGTGCGGGTACGTGTTCGAGCGCGCGACCGGTGCGATCGGCGCGCGACAGAGCGCGATCGAGGCGCTGGCCTCACCGCTCGGTCTCACGCGGTTCGAGGACGCGTTGACGCTCCTCGCGCGCTGTGACGCACTCGGGATCGATGCCAAGGAAGTCGGGCTCGCGTTGTCGCTCCTGATCGAGAGTGCGCAGGCTTCGATCCCGCTCTTCGGCGACGTCACGGCGCTCCTGCGCGTGCTCGACGACGTCCCCGCGCGTCGCGGACTCGGTGCCCGCATCGCCGTCGGCTCGAGTGCACTGGCGCGCGAACTCGGTCTCGCCGCTCCGCTCACGCGCGGCGGCGCAGCACGCGCGGAGAGCGACCTCGCGTCGTTGCTCGGTCAGTGCATCTCGACGCGCGGTGCCGATCCGATGCGCACCTTCGCGTTCCTCGCCGCCGACGTGCCCGACCGCGCGCGTCTGGCTCGACTCCTCGCGCCCTGGAACTTGCCCGAGCTGGCTGAAGATCCACGCAATCCAGCCGGAAAAGGCCGCTTGGTCGCGTGGACCGAGTCGTTCCTCGCCGTCGTGGACGCCGCCGGATTCTGCGCGTTCTCTGCGGCGGCTCTCCTCGCCGACGGCATCGTCAGCCTCGACGAGTTGGCGAGTTGGATCGCACCGGATGCCGTGCGCGAGGAGCTCGGCGACGACGGACGTGCGTTGCTCGCGGCCGGAGCGACGATCGTGCTCCTGCAACGCGACCTCGCGCGCGCGCACGGAGCGACTGCGGACGAGGATCGCCCGAGTTTTGCCGTGGCGGAGCTCGATCGCGCTGGAATGCTCGACGAATACCGGCGTTTTCGCGGGCTCGACGCTGCCGGTCAGCCCACCGATGCCGCGCGACTCGCCGTGGGAACGCTGGCCGTGCTCGACTTGCATGGGGAGCAGGCCGACGTCGTCGAGTCGGCGCCGCTCGATCCACCGGGCGAGGTGCGTCACCTCGGCCGCGTCGTCTTGCGCGCCACCGGACCTCTCGGCGTTGCGCTCGGATCGCCACGCTGCGTCGAGCTCCTACTGCCCGCCTCCCTCGTCGAAGTCCTCGACGCCGCGAGCCTCTCTCACCCCGACAGCCGTGCGTGGCTCGTGCGCAACGGACACGCGCTCCCGATCGCCGCGCGCCACGGGCAGCGGTTGGGCCGGGCGGATCAGATCGTGGACGGCGACGAGCTGGATCTCGTGCTGGCCCTGTCCGGCGGTTGACGGATCTCGCACACGCGCGTGCTGGCCGGCGTCGTAGGACCTATCGCAGCCGAGTCCGCAAGCTTGTGGATGCGTGCACCACGCCCTCCATGTCCACGAGCAAAGCTTCGACGCGCTCGCGACGTTGTCGTAAGCGGCTTTGATCGTGTATCCGAGGCCCTTGGACACGTCCCAGTCGAAGACGATCACCGGTTCGATGACGGTCAACGACTCGTCCAAGAACGGATTGCCGTCGACCGAATCACTCGGATCGAAATAGCCCCGACGCACCGCGATCGAACGCGAGAGCTCGTCCGCGTTTGCTGCCGAAACGGATCCGCAACGCGCTGCCCGTGCGTGAACCTTCCGCCCGGTTCATGACGTCCGCGTCGGAAGAGGCGACCGCGGTCAGCGCAATACGATGGCCAGCGACTGCGAGAGCCGCGTGAGGCCGCTGGCGTCCCCGCACGAAGCCTGCGCGACGACGAGGAACCCTGCCGGTAGCGAGGTCGGCAGTTGGAACGAGAAGTTCGCGACGCCCGAAGCGGGCAGCGTGCCGAGGTCGTACGTGCGCAACGGGACCAGCAGTCGATCCTCGTACACGCCGATCAGGTCCACGAGCGTGAGTTGACGTCCCAGGCGCAAGCGCGCGGCGTCACCCGGCTGTCCGCGAATGGTGAACACGACCTGCGTGCCAGCGGTCAACGGCCCAGCGGCGACGAGCGACGTGTCGACCGGCGTGACCTCCTCGTGTTGGCCCACGAACGCGGGCGCGGAGCCGCTGGAACAGTCGGAGTAGTACGCGCCGCCGGCCACCACGACGCCTGAGTGCCGCACGTAACTCGCCGGCCCGAACACTGCATTCGTGACGCCCGCCGCCGGTGCGCCGTCGTGCGCGCAGTCGTCGGAATAGCCGCCGCGTCCGCCGCGGATCAGGTCCGTCGCGATGCCCGTGATCAGGACCTGACCACTGTCGCTGACCTGGACACTTGGAGCTCCAACTCCGCCGTAACCGCCGAGCCAGGGATTGCCACCGTTCGTCACGCCACCGCCCGTGCCGCCGGTCAGCGTCGAACCGCTCACGTGGACGACGGCGCCCGTTCCGGCCGCGAGGGCTGGATAGCCCGCCGTTCCGTTGGCCCCATCGCCGTAGAACCCGACACGACCGCGCACGACCGATTGCACGAGCTCGACGCGCGCGTTCTGCGCGATCAGACCGCCGCAGCCGCTGTGCAAGTCACTGGCCGGCACGGCGGAGAGTCCACGGAAGCGCACGTCGAGTGCGTCACGAACTTCGACGAAGGCTTCGTACCCCGGCGGGAGCGTGAACGGTGCGACGACCGTGATGTCGGTCGCGACGATCGGTGCCTGGCTGCCGGCGATCTCGAGCTGCGTCACGGAGAGCGCGGTCAATGAGACACGCGCTCCCGCCGGGATGTTCGTGACGCGCACGGGGCCCTGCACGACGACGCCGGTGGTGCCCAAAATCGACAGACCGAACGGAACGTCGAAGCCGGTGTAGGTGCTTGGTTGCACGAGCAGCACATCTCCCGGACTCGCGGCCGCGATCTGCGTGAAGTCCACTCCGGTTCCGCCGCCGTCGTCGACGATGTAGGTGTTCGCGTTCGCGTTCGCGGCGCAGGTCGAGAGGACGAGCAGTCGTGCGAGAGCCTGGACACTTGCCATCGGACTTCCTCGGGCACAGGCGGGCGGGGGAGCGCTACCGGACAGTCTTTTCCTTTGGGCCGGAAGTCGTGCGCTCGGGGGAACGCGCACACGAGATCCAGCGGAGTCGGGGGCTTCGCCCCTTGCCACCAGCGGGATTCCGGGTGACGCTCTAACGATGCGTCTCCTAGCAGCCTGTCTCGCGCTCCTCGCCACGCCGGCGTGGGCCGAAGTCGTCATCGTTCGCGTCCCCGGGTTCTATTTCTCCCCGCGCGAGGTCGTCATCCGACCGGGCGACACCGTGCGCTGGGTGTGGAGCGTCAGCTCGCACACCGTGACCGAGGGGACCGACGGCCTCATCAACGGCAACGAGGCCTTTCACTCGCCGCTCACCACGAACGTCCCGGTCGTCGAGGTCACGTTTTCCCCGGCATTTCTCGCCGCGAACCCACGCCCAGGCGGGCGGTACGACTACTTCTGCTCGCCGCATTTCATCGGCGGCATGACGGGCGTCGTATGGGTCGCGGATCCGGCTCCGGGTGTCGAGTCCTGCTCGGGCGACGGCACGGGAACGCTGTGTCCCTGCGGTACGAACGGTCCGGTCGGCCAAGGTTGTCCGAACTCCGTGGGCGGCAGCGCGCGCTTGCGCGCGATCGGGACGGCGAGCACGACGGCCGACACGTTGCGGCTCGCGGTGACCGGCGCGCCCGAGGGCTACACCACGTTCTTCTTCCAAGGCTCGGCGCTCACGAACGGCGGCGCGGGCGCTGTGTTCGGCGAAGGCTTGCGCTGCGTCAGCGGAACCGTCGTTCGGCTCGGGCCGAAGACACAGAGCTTCAGCTTCGCCTTCTATCCGGAGGTCGGCGACGCACCGATCTCCGTGCGCGGCAACGTCACGCCGGGACAGACGCGGCACTATCAAGCTTGGTATCGCGATTCGCCCGGCCTGTGTGGTCCGCCCGCGCCGAACATGTCCAACGCGGTGACGATCACCTGGCAGTGACGTTCGAAGCAGTGACGTTCGACGCGGCGACGCTCGACGACTCTGCCCGGCAGCGCCGCTGTGATCTTGCCCGGCAGCGCCGATGTGATTCTGCGCGGCAGCGCCGCGATGATTCTGCGCGGCAGCGCCGCGGTGATTCTGCTCGGCCGAGCCGCGATGGAGCCGGGCAACCGTTGCGGAGCCGGTCGCGCCTTGGTCAAGTCCCGGCGCCGTGACCGCGCCCAACGTCCTCGTCATCAAGACTGCTGCGCTGGGCGACGTCCTGCGCACGACGTCGATCCTGCCGGGGCTCGCCGCGACGATTCCCGGAGTGCGCATCACCTGGGTCACGGCACCGAGCGCCGTCGACCTCGTGCGCACGCACCCCCTGGTGGCTGAAGTCGTCGCGGTCGAGCCCAAGAACGCGGCGAGTCTCGCGGCGGCCGAGACCCGGCTCGCGCGCACACCGTGGACGCGTGTCATTTCGCTGGACGACGAGGAGCCGCTGTGCGCCCTCGCGTCGAAACTGCGGACGGGTCGCCTCTCCGGTGCGAAGCTCGACACGGCGGGTCGTCGCGTCTACACGCCCGACGTCGGGGAGTGGTTCGACATGGGGCTCCTCTCCGTGCACGGGAAACAGCGCGCGGACGAGCTGAAGATCCTGAACACGAAGAGTCAGCCGCAGATCTACGCCGACATGCTGGGCCTTCCGCTGGGCAAGCCGGCGCTCGTTCTGCCCGATTCCGCGCGTGCATTCGGCGCCGATTTCGCACGACGTCACGCACTCGCAGACCGTCGACCCCTGATCGGGCTCAACACGGGTGCGGGCGGACGTTGGACGTCGAAGCAGCTCCCGCCGGAGCGCGTGATCGAGCTCGCGCGGCACCTCGCGCTCGCCCTCCCGTCGACGTCGACGTTCGTCGTGTTCGGCGGGGACAGCGAAGGGGAGCGGAACGCAGAGATCCTCGCCGGCCTGGCGCGTGTTGGGCTCGGTGACCGTGCGCTCGACGCCGGCGTGAAGAACACGTTGCTCGACTTCGCGGCGCTCGTGGGGCTCGTCGACCTGCTCGTCACGAGCGACAGCCTCGCGCTGCACATCGGCGTGGCTCTCGACCGACCGATCGTGGCCTTCTTCGCGCCGACCTCGGCGACCGAGATCGAGCTCTACGGGCGCGGGGAGAAGGTCGTCAGCACGGCGCCCGACGCGTGTTCCTACCGCGCCGACGCGGACAACAGCTCGCTCACCCCGGAGCGGCTGGCGGCGGCTGCTCTCCGCGTGCTCCACGGTGGTTCCAACAAGAATTCCGACCAGTTCGGCCGTTCCTGAATCACGGGATCGGGGTAACTTCGTCACGGACGGTCAGGCGACTGTCGCGCGCGATCCAAAGGTCTCGAGTCCCTAGGTCCCCATGAATTCGCTCCCCCTCGTCGTCGCCCTGTTCCTCCTGGCTCCGGCGGCTGATGCGCAGTTCACGCGCAACACGACGAGCATCCCGGCGAGTTCGAGCGCGACGGAGAACGTCGACTTCGCCGACATCGACAACGACGGCGACTGGGACGCGGCATTTGCGAACGGTGGCGACACGGGCAACGACCAGAACGAGCTGTGGGTGAACGCTTTCGTCGGCGGCGATCCCGTCGGCCGGTTCACGAACCGCACCACCACGCAGTTCCCGGCCTTCTCGGACGCGAGCCGCGACGTCGAGTTCGTGGACTACGACACGGACGGCGACCTCGACCTCTACGTGTCGAACACGTCGGCGATCTCGAACCAGTCGAACCGTTGGTGGCACAACACAGGCTCGCAATCGGGCACCATCGGCTTCTACCAAGACCACACTTCGATGCACTGGTCGGGCCTCGGCCAGCCGGGCTCCTCGATCCCACCGACCATCTTGATCGCGGGCGGATTCGTGGACTTTTCGTGCGACTGCGACTTCGGTGACCTCGACAACGACGGCGACATCGACCTCGTCCACTCGACGTACGGCGGCGTGTTCAACGGCAACGCCCCGACGCGCATCTTCTTGAACGACGGCGTGGGACACTTCGCCGAGTTCAACCCCAGCGGAGTCCAACTCACCGGCATCGACATCGCGAACGGAACCGCGGGCATCTGGTGTCAGGGCACGCAATCCGCGGACACCGTCAATTCGACCGGCGCGCAGTGCGATGTGGCTTCGACGCCGCTCGACATCGACGTCGGCGACATCGACGGCGACTTCGATCTCGACATCCTGCACGGCGCGCGCAGCGAGTTCCCGCGCATCTTCAAGAACCGACACAGCGAGCAGGGAACCCTCGCGTTCCGTGACGTGACGGGCACCTCGTTCTCGCCGGGCTACTCCACGGGCAGCGGTCACTACGAGCAGGAGATGGGCGATCAAGACGGCGACGGTGACCTCGACATCTACGGGCTCAACTGGGACAGCCTCACCGACAACGTGATGAAAAACAGCGGGAACGGCACGTTCCAGGCGCCCGTGAACCTGGCCGGGTCGAGCTCCGACGACAACGAGGGAGACTTCTTCGACTACGACCTCGACGGCGACCTCGACATCTTCGTCGCGAACTTCTCCGGGTCGGAACGGCTCTACCAGAACAACGGCACGGGTGCGTACACGCTGACCTCGGGACTCTTGCCGGGCGACGGCACGACCTCACTGGACGCCGACGCCTGCGACGTCGATTCGGACGGCGACTACGACGTCTTCGTCGCGAACGACGGCAGCACGGAAGAGTGGTACCTCCAGAACGGAACAGCCGCGAACGACGTCACGGCGCCCTCGTTCCCGCTCGTGGAGCAAGCTCAAAACCGCGCGGCCGGCGCAACGCCGACCGTCGTGCGCGCTCAGCACCGCGGCAACGCGCCGTACTACATCAATTGGTACGACGCGCACCGCGTGGACGTCACGGTCAACGGCGGTCCGGTCACGAGCTACCCCGCGCGCTCGACCCAGGGGGACACCGTTCGTGCAGCGATCCCGGGCAGCCTCGTCGGCGCGATCTGCTACCAATTCGTGTCGATCGACAAGTACGGCAACACCGGCGCCTCGATCCAGCGTTGCTACACGGCGACGGGGCTTGCGGTGGGCACGCCGTTCTGCTTCGGCGACGGTTCGGGAATGGCCTGTCCGTGCGCGAACTCGGGCGCCGCCGGCAACGGCTGCGCGAACTCGCTCTTCGCGAACGGCGCCAACGTAGCGGCGACGGGTAACGCATCGATCTCTGCGGACACCGTTGTGCTCACCGGCACGAACATGCCGAACAGTTCGGCGCTGTACTTCCAAGGCACCACGCAAGCGAACGTCGGGGCCGGAACGGTGTTCGGGGACGGCAAGCGCTGCGCGTCCGGTTCGATCATCCGCCTCGGCACGAAGATGAACGCGGCCAACACGTCGAGCTACCCGGTCGGCGGCGACCTCTCGATCAGCGTTCGCGGCGCGATCGGGGCACCGGGAACGCGGACCTACCAAGCGTGGTACCGCAACGCCGCGGCGTTTTGCACGAGCGACACGTTCAACCTCTCGAACGGACTCGAGATCGCCTGGGGCGTGTGAGCGGGGCTGCGCAGCCTCGGCCGCGTGACATCGCCGTAGTGGAGCGAGCCGTAGTGGAGCGAGCCGCGATGGAGCGAGCCGCGATGGAGCGAGCCGCAGTGGAGCGAGCCGCAGTGGAGCGAGCCCCTTCGCGACGCGCCAGTTGGCCGGGTCTTCACGGACTCTGAACTCGGAAGAGTCGTAGCCCGCGGCGCGAGGCGTAACTCCTGTTTCGCGAACGAGTCGAACTCGATTCGCAAGTCGCCGGGTCGCCTCATGCGAGGGGCGAACTTTCCAGCCCTGCTTTCCGTTCCGTGCGTGTGCATTCCGATGCGCAGGGGAACCAGAGAGCCTCACGATCCGTTCTCCATGCGAGTGGTTCGTCCTCGAATGCTTACCCGGAAAGTGCTTCCGAACCCCTCCCGGGCTCTATCGATCCGGGGTACAGTTTCCAACCTAGGACGTCTCGGGTCGCGCGGTGGGGACTGCGCCGACACGAGACGTGTTCACTCTCTCTCCCGGACACCGCGTGGAAGACCTGGCTCGTCGGTCCTGCGCGCTCACCCAAAGAATCTCCGACATGGCACGACTTCGCTTCGTCCGCGCATCGGCAATCACTGGCCTGACCGTGCTCGGCCTCACGTCTGCTGCCTACGCGCAGCAGATGCCGCGCAACACGGCCGACATCCCCACGAGCAGCGGTTCGACGGAGAACGTCGACTTCGCAGACGTGGACAATGACGGCGACTGGGACGCGGTCTTCGCCGACGGCGGTGACGTCGGCAACGACCAGAGCAAGATCTGGATCAACGCCTTCAACGGCGGCGACCCGGTCGGCAAGTTCACGAACCGCACGACGACGCAGTTCCCGGTGTTCCAGGCCCAGAGCCGCGACATCGAGTTCGTCGACTACGACAGCGACGGCGACCAGGACATCTACATCTCGAACACGTCGGCCGTCTCGAACCAGTCCAATCGCTGGTGGAACAACATGGGCTCGCAAGCGGGCACCATCGGCTTCTATCAGGAGCAGACGGCCACGCGCTGGTCGGGCCTCGGCGGTGCGGGATCCTCGATCCCCCCGAGCATCTTGATCGCCGGTGGCTTCGTCGACTTCTCCTGTGACTGTGACTTCGGCGACATCGACAACGACGGCGACCTGGACCTGTTCCACTCGACGTACGGCGGAGTCTTCAATGGCAACGCTCCGTCGCGGATCTTCCTGAACAACGGTGCGGGCGTGTTCTCGGAGTTCAACCCGGGTGGCGGCCAGCTGACGGGCATCGACATCGCACCCGGCAGCCCGGCGATCTGGGCTCAGGGCACGCAATCGACGAACACGACGAACTCGACGGGTGTGAACGCCGACATCGCCTCCAGCGCGCTCGACATCGACCTCGGGGACATCGACGGTGACTTCGACCTCGACGTCCTCCACGGCGCGCGCCAGGAATTGCCGCGCATGTTCAAGAACCGCCATTCCGACACGGGCACCTTGGCCTTCCGCGACGTGACGGGTGCATCGTTCACCGGCAGCTACGCGACCGGCGACGGCCACTACGAGCAGGAGATGGGCGATCAGGACAACGACGGTGACCTCGACATCTACGGCCTGAACTGGCTCCAGGCCGGCGGCACGTTCACCGACGCGGTCTACAAGAACACGGGCACGGGCACGTTCACCGCCGCAGTTTCACTGTCGGGCTCCATCGCCGACGACAACGAAGGCGACTACATCGACTACGACCTCGACGGTGACCTCGACCTGTTCATCGCGAACTTCGCGGGTCAGGAACGCATGTATCGCAACGACGGAGCGGGCACTTACGCACTCCAGGCGACCGGCGTCGTCGTGCCGTCCGACACCACGACAACGCTCGACGCCGACATGTGCGACGTCGACAACGACGGCGACTACGACGTCTTCGTCGCGAACGACAACGGCACGTCCGAGTGGTACCTGAAGAACTCGACGACGTCGAACGACGTTTCGGCGCCGACCTTCCCGACTGTTCAGCAGGCTCCGAATCGCGCGGCGGGTGCTTCGCCCACCGTCGTGCGCAGCGCGATCCACGACAACGCCGCCTACTACACCACCTGGTACAACACGAACCGCCTCGACGTGACCGTCAATGCCGGTCCGGTGACGAGCTACCCGGTCAAGACGATGCAGGGCGACCTCTTCCGGGCCGAGATCCCGGGCAACTTGGTGGGCACGATCTGCTACCAGTTCGTGTCGAGCGACAAGTACGGCAACACAGGGATGTCGGTCCAGCGTTGCTACACCTCGACGGGTGCCTCGACCGGCACGTCGTTCTGCTTCGGCGACGGCACGGGCACGGCTTGCCCGTGCGCGAACTCGGGTGCCGTTGGCAACGGTTGCGCCAGCTCGCTCTTCGCGAACGGAGCGAACCTTGCGGCGACAGGCAGCGCGTCGATCTCGGTGGACACGGTTGTGCTCACCGGCTCGAACATGCCGAACAGCTCGGCGCTCTACTTCCAGGGCACGAACCAGGTGAACGCCGGCGCTGGTTCGGCTTTCGGCGACGGCAAGCGCTGCGCCGGCGGCTCGATCATCCGCCTGGGGACGAAGATGAACGCGGCCAACACGTCGAGCTACCCGGTGGGTGGCGACCTCCTGATCAGCGTGCGCGGCGCCATCGGTGCGCCGGGAACGCGGACCTACCAGGTCTGGTACCGCAACGCGGCGGCCTTCTGCACGGCCGACACGTTCAACCTCTCGAACGGCCTCGAGATCGTTTGGGGCGCCTGATCGCCTGAACCGCTGCGGCGGTCACTTCTGCGGCGCGTCCCGGTCGAACCGGGGCGCGCCGCAGTGTTTCTCGGTATCCGCCTCTGTATTCCCCAGGCCTGCGCCGCAGCGTTTCACCTCATACGCCGCGGTGTTCCCCGCACGCGCCGCAATGTTTCCCGGCAGTCGCCGCGGTGTTCCACCTCATCCGCTGAGGTGTTTCTAGGCCTAGTTTCACGGCCTCCTCTTCCGCGCTCCAGGGCAGCGTCGCTCGACTCCACGGCCTGCGCCGCAGTGTCTCGGGGTGTGTCCGCGTTGCACGGTGCACGTCGCGCGTTCGTCGCTCGCCTCGAGCGCAGGCTCGAGGCCCGCGGTGTCACGCAGCCTCGCTGCTGATCTCGAACCGCGCGTTCTGGTGTGGAACTCGTCCGCGCCAGATCGCAAGCCCGCGTGAGACCGGCGTAGACTGGAACTCCGCGTGTTGCGCTACCTGCCATTCGCGACCCGCGGACTCCTCCGTTCGGGTCCGCCGATCCACCTGACGCTCTTCGTCACGGGGGCGTGCAACCTGCGCTGCCGGCACTGTTTCCACTGGCGCGAAGTCGCGGCCGGAGTCCCCGGTCCGAGCCTCGAAAACGTGCGCGCGCTCGCGGATTCCGTGGCGCACATGGGGCCGCTCCTGTGGCTGTCGCTGGGCGGCGGAGAGCCGTTCCTGCGGCGTGACCTCGTCGAGGTCGCGTCGGCATTCGCGCGACACGGACTGCGGCACCTCGCGATTCCGACGAACGGGCTCCTGCCCGAGCGCGCTGAAGCGTTTGCGGAGGAGATCCTGACGCGGCACCCGGAATTGCACCTCGCGATCTCGGTGTCGTTCGACGGACCGCCGCCGATCCACGACGCGATTCGACAGATCGAGGGCGGTCACGCGCGGTCGATGGAGCAGGTGCGGCGCTTGAAGCGGCTGAAAGAGCGCCATCCGCGACTCGGTGTCGGCGTCAT
Source organism: Planctomycetota bacterium (assembly GCA_043736755.1). Taxonomy (GTDB): domain Bacteria; phylum Planctomycetota; class UBA1135; order UBA1135; genus JAEUHZ01. The sequence goes on from JAYTBY010000498.1 coordinate 12,049, forward strand.
CGTGTGCGTGACGCGTGAGAATCAAGACGTGCTGGCCGGCCATGTCGAAGAGTTGGCGCGCGAGCTCGCACCGGACAACATCACCATCAACCTCGCGCGCAGCGACGCCCTCGACCGCACCTTGCTCGACGTCGACATTGCACGCTACGAGGACGTCGTCGCCGCGAAGAAGCGGCTGCAGGAATCGGGCATGCTGCCGTACTTCGACTTCCCGCTCGCGCGCGTGGCCGAGGCGCGCGACGAGATGATGTACGAGCACGTCGCGCGGGTCGCGCGCGGCGAGCACGCTGCGCAGCACCTGCCGTGCACCGCGGGTTCCATCTCCGCCGTGGTCATGGAGAACGGCGAAGTGCGCGCGTGCGAGAGCCTGCCCGACGCGATCGGGAACCTCAGCGACACGGGTTGGAACCTCGAGAAGCTCTGGAACGGCGCGGCCGCGCGAAGTCTGCGCGAGCGCATCGAGTCGACGCATTGTGCGTGCACTTGGGAGTGTGCGCAGGCGGACAACGTGCTCTTCAACGTGCGCAAGTGGCCCGAGCTCGCCTGGCGAGCTGCGCGCGGATGAGGCTCATCGTCATCGTCCCGTGCCGCGACGAAGCGCTCGTCGTCGCACGTCGCGTCGCGAACTTGGCGCGCTGCGCGTGGCCTCCGTCCGAGCGGCCGCACGCACTCGTCCTCGTCGACGACTCGTCTCGCGACGGAACGGCCGCGGCCGCGGAAGCTGCGATCCGGGCTGAGTTCGACGGTCGCACCGACGTCGTGGCGCGCGTCGTAGCGAACGACGTGCGGCCCGGGAAACCGGGCGCCGTCCGGGTCGGAACGCGTGACTCGGCCGCGTTCGACCTCGTCGTCCTGACCGACGCCGACGTCGTGATCGAGGATCGAGCGCTCGTCGAACTGGCGGACGCGTTCGCGCGCGAGCCGCGGCTCGCGTTGGCCTGCGCGGCGCAGCGGTTCGTGGTCGATCTCGCGACGGACGGGACGTGCCGCGCTCGCGACGGATCGGCTCCGCGCGACGCCAGCGGGACGTTCGATCGCTGGACCGCGGCGGTGCGCCGGCTCGAGTCGCGCGCGGGCGTGCTGTTCAGCGTGCACGGACAGTTGTGCGCGTGGCGCGCGGATCTCGGGCTCGCACCGACGTTCGGCGTCGCCGCGGACGACGTCGACCTGCGCTTCCAGGTGAAAGCTCACGCGAGCGAGCCGCGGCGCGTGCAACTCGTACCGACTGCGCGGTTCCTCGAGATCAAGACGCCTCCTGGTCCGGAGCGCGGCGCCCAAGCCGCGCGACGCGCGCGCGCGTGGTTCCAAGCCGTGCGACGCGGCACGATCCCCGCACGCGGAGCGTTGGAGACCGCACAAGCGTTCGCCTACGGCGTCGCCCCGCGCATGGCGCCGATCGCGAGCTTCGCGGTCCCGCCGCTCGTCGCGCTCGTGCTCGCGATCCTCGGATTCCACTTCTCGGCCATCGTGTTGCTCGCCGTCGGCCTCGCGTTCGCGCTGTCGCCGATCGGACGCCGCTGGGTCGAGCTGGCGCGCACGATCGAGACGGCCGCGCGTACCGAGCGCCGCGAGCCGGCGACGGATCGCTGGGAGACTCCGCGGCTGTGAGCACTCGAACTCTCTGCCGCGATCTCCCCTGGATCCTCGCGCTCGCGTTCCTCGGTTTCGTGCTGCGCCTCGCGGCCGTGTCGCAGTACCAGACCGCGCACCCGAACAGCGCTCACGTCGTCATCGACGAGAAGAGCTACGACAGCTGGGCGCGCGTGATCGCGGGCGGCGAGTGGATGGGCACCGAGGTGTTCTTCCAAGAACCGCTGTACCCGTACGCGCTCGGCGGTCTGTACACCGCTACGGCTGAGAGCCTCTACGCGGCGCGCGTCGCGCACTGCGTGTTGTGGGCCATCGCGATCGTCGTCGTCGGGCTCCTCGCGCGACGAGTCTTCGGCAGCACGTGCGGGTTCGTCGCGGCCGCAGCGGTCGCGCTGCATGGACCCGGACTCCTCTTCCCGAGCCTGATCCTCAAGGAAAACCTGTTCCTGCCGGTGTTCGCAGGCCTTGCGCTGGTGCTCGTCGCGAGTCGGCCGCTCGTCGGTCGCAAGGCGCTCCTCGCTTGGTTCGCCATCGGGATCCTGAGCGGACTCGGCAGCCTGTTGCGCGGCAACGTGCTCGTCCTATTGCCCGTGCTCGCGGCGTGGCCGCTCGCGCGTGCGTGGTTCGAGCGCACGAGCGTGAAGCCCACGCTGCCACTGGCAGCCCTTTTCGTCGCCGGCGTGGCACTCGTCCTCGTCCCCGTCGCATGGCGCAACCACCACGTCGGCGGCGTCTTCGCGCTCACGACGAGCGGCGCGGGCACGAACGTCTACGGTGGCAACAACCTCGAGAACCCGTTCGGCCGCGCGACCGAGTTCTCGTTCATTCGCGGGATCCCCGAGCACGAAGCCGGCGATTGGAAACGCGAGGCCGAGCGTCGCACGGGCCGCGTGCTCGATCCGGCCGCGGTGAGCTCGTACTGGATGGGGGCGGCGTGGCGGTCGGTGCGCGAGCATCCGCTCCAGCACGCGCGGATCCTGTGGCGCAAGCTGCGGCTCTCGCTCGGCAGTTACGAAGTCCCCGACAACCACATGCTCGATTGGGATGCGCGCTACGTCGCCGTCGCCCGACTCCCGTGGCCCGACTTCGGCGTGACCGGCATGTTCGGGATCGCGGGCGTGCTCACGTGGTGCGCGTTGGCGATCGCACGACGCAAGCCCGTCGTCCCGTGCGCGGGTGGCGCGACCGAGCTGGCGATCTTCTTCGCGTTGTACCTCGGGACGATCGTGCTCACCGTGACGAGCGATCGCGCCCGCTTGCCGCTGCTCGTGCCGCTGGCTGCGTTCGCCGCGTTCTTCGTCGTGACGAGCATGGGGTGGATCCGTACGAAGGCGCGCATCGAGCTCGTCGTCGCCACGGGGTCGCTCTTCGTCGCCGCGCTCGTCGCGCACGTCCCCGCGCTGCCCGCGTCGGATCGCGCGGAGGATTGGGACGAGCGCGACTACAACCTCGCGGTGCAATTCCTGGACGAGCCGGGTCGTGAAAGCGACGGTCGCCGCATGGCCGAGAGCCTCGCCGCGCGGTACCCACGAACAGCGCGCATGCGACTCCTGGCGCAGAGCTTCGCCGCGCGCCGTGCGTCGCGGGTGTTCGAGGACACGCCCGAGCAGAAGCGTGGCGCCGGGGGTGACGAGCCGAACGAGTTCACGATCGTACGCGACACCGCGCGTCTGGAACTGCTCGAGGTCCTGCACCAGGCGGCGCTCATCGCGGACGACAAGGGCGTCTTCCCGCGCGAGCGGTTCCGGGCGAATGCGCTCGCGGCGTTCATCGCGCTCACGCTGAAGCAGGGCACCGAAGCGGAGCGCCGGTTCGCGCTCGCGCGGCGCTTCGATCCGGACTCGGTCGACCTACGGAATGGGGAAGCTCGCGCTCGGCTCGCGCTCGCCGCGGGGAGGCTCGCGGCAGCGGATCGGATCGACACGCCGTCCGCGGACCGGCCTGGCTGCGTCGAAGAGGCCCTGGATCGCTACCAGGTCGTCGCGGAGGACCGCCTCATCGACTCCGTGCTGCGCGCTGAAGCACGTCGAGCCGCTGGCTGGATCCAGTACCGCCTGGACCGATTGCCGCAGGCCGAGCGGCATTTCCGGGCTTCGCGCGAGCTCGCGGACAGCGCGGATGCGCGCCTGGGGCTCCTGCACGTGCTCACCCTGCGCGCGGGGCCCACCGCAGCGGGGCCCGAGCGGGATGCCTTGATCGCGGAGATCCGCGCGCTCGTCCCGACCCTGGACGTGGCCTCCAAAACCTCCAGCGGGCTGGATGGGCGGCTTCAGGAACTCGGTCTCCGCTGAGCGACTGCCCCTTGGTGTCGATCCCGAAAATGGTCGGAAAGCCTCACGTTCCTGCTGGACCCGCTGGGTGGCGCTCAGTTTAGAATGTAGACGCAGTCCCCGTGAGGCGTCGCACCATGCGAGCGGTACGGCGCCCGGGAAGCACGGAAGGCTGCACTCTCGGGCCGGTGGGTTCGCCTACCGGCCCCCTTTTTGTCTCGAGAGCCGCGCCGAGTCGATTGCGAGGCCCGTGCCACGCGTTGCTCGAGAGCTTCGCTGCTCTCGTCCGCGACGCGAGTGCAGATCACGCGCAACTCAGACTTAGGCCTGTTGCTGCCACAAAGCCTGCACCGGAACGGCCTGGATTCGGTCGGCCATTGGCAACACCAAGTCGCCCATGTGCAGCACGATTCCGCGCACGAATCGTGCGCCCAGATCGCGCGCGAGCGTCTTCATCGGCTCGAGATCGCGCGCATCGATTCGTCGCTGCGCCTTGACCTCGATGGTGACGCAGCGTCCCGCGCGATCTTCGAGCACGAAGTCGACCTCCTGCCCGGTGTGCGTCCGGTAGTGGTGGATGCGTGGCTTCGTGCGGCTCCACGATGCGAGCCTCTCGAGTTCGCCGAAGACGAACGTCTCGAGGAGTTGTCCGCGCGGTTCAGGGAGAGTCGTCGGGTCGGTCTCGCCCGCTCCGACGAGGTGCGTCGCCAGTCCTGAGTCGAGGAGGAAGAGCTTGGGACTCTTCACGACGCGCTTCCCAAGATTCGTGCTCCAGGCCGGGACGCGCGAGCACAGGTGGACGCCCTCGAGGAGCGCGAGGTAGCGGTTCAGCGTCGTCTGCGGAAGCTGTGTCGCACGCGCCAATTCCGCGTGGTTCGAGAGAGTCGCCGTTCGGGCAGCCACGAGTCGCGTCAGGTCCGGCAGTTTCGGCAGCCGCTCGATCTGAGCCAGATCGCGCACTTCGCGTTGGAGCAACATCGCCACATAGGACGCGAACCACGCTTCGCGGCGATCCACGCGACGCGCGCCGACGGCTTCAGGGAATCCGCCCGCGCGAATGCGGCGCGCCAAGTCGGCTTCCGTTCGTGGTCCCGGCTCCAGGGTCAGCGGGCTTCCCGCGAACAATGCGTCGACGAGGTTTCCGGATCCGCCCTCGATCTCGGCCTGCGCGAAGGGGCGCAGCGGGAGGACCTCGACACGCCCGACGAGTTCGAGTGCGATTTGCGGAGTGACGGAGAGGCTGGCCGAGCCCGTGAGGAGGAACCGCCCCGGCCGGCGGTCGCGGTCCACGCTGGCCTTGATGGGGAGGAGGACCTCGGGCACCCGCTGGACCTCGTCGATCACGATCGGGCCGGGCAGATTCCGCACGAACGCTTCGGGGTCG
>JAYTBY010000499.1:0-3480 GCA_043736755.1 Planctomycetota bacterium
GCTCTTCTTCCAAGGCACGGTGCAATCGAACGCCGGCGCAGGCTCCGTGTTCGGCGATGGGCTGCGCTGCGCGAGCGGCACGATTATCCGCCTCGCCACCAAGACGGCCTCGGCGGGCGTGGCCGATTATCCCGTGGGTGCGGATCCGGACATCTCCGTGCGCGGCGCGATCCCCGCGGGCGGCGCTGTGCGCTACTACCAAGGCTGGTATCGCAACAGCGCGGGCTTCTGCACGGTCTCGACGTTCAACCTGACGAACGGCCTGAACCTCACCTGGGCACCGTGATCCTGATCACGGTGATCCTTTCACCGTGACCCTCGAAGGTTCCATCAACGTGTGAGTTCCGCGGCCTCGCGCCGCGGGAACTCGCGGTCGGAACTGCACCGGGCGCGCCGCGATGAGCGGCGCGCCCGGTGCGCATTTCCAGGTGTCGCGTTGAGTCGAGTGTGGGTGCTCGTCGCAAAAAAAAGCGAGCCACGCTACCCGGAGTCGGAGACGAGGTGACCGCTTTTTGGGCACATTTTTCGACCTGCAGCCCCCCCATGGGAGACAGTTCCGTTACGCTCTTCCTTGTCCGTCGTGCGAAGCCAGTCTTCGAGCGCGTAGCGCCCTGATTTCGACGGTCGGACACGCCTCTCTCCACCCTCAGCGAGAACCCCAGATGCGAGTTCAGATCTTCACGGCCCTGGCCTTGGTGGCCCTCCCCACGACCTCGGCATTCGCCCAGGTCAACAGCGCCGGCGGCGCGCCGAAGCAACCGATTCAGAAGCCCCTGCCCGGCTCGCAGCGCCAACTCCTGGTGAGTTCGCTCATCGGCGGCTCGGACAACTGCTCGACCGCCGCGGTGAACGACGCCATCACGGGCCCCGGCTCGTACGCGGTCAGCAACCTGGCCGCAACGTCCGGCGCTCCGCTCGCGGCCTGCGGCTCGATCGGCAACGATGTGTGGTTCTACTGGACGGCGACCATGACGGGCATCGCGTCGGTCACGTCGTGCGGCCTCGTCGCGGCGGACAGCGTGCTCGCGGCCTGGGCCGACAACGCCACGCCGGGCCTCTGCCCGACGACCCAGCTCACCTGCCTCGATGACTCGTGTGCTCTACAGTCCACGATCACCTTCTCGTGCGTGAACGGCGCGAAGTACTTCATCGAGGCCGGCGGCTACTTCGGCGCGACGTACAGCGGCACCCTCGACATCTCGATCTCGGTGCCGACCGGCAACGACGATTGCTCGCTGCCCCTGACCGTGGTCGGCAACGGCCCGCACCCGTTCGACAACACGTCGGCGACGACGGGTTCGCAAGGCCAAGCCGAGCCGCTGTGCCTCGCCTTCGGGTCGACGGCGATCTTCAAGGACCTGTGGTTCACGTGGGCCGCGACGGCCACCGGCACCACGCAAATCAGCCTGTGCAACGCGACGTTCCACGACTCGCGCGTCGCCATCTACAACGGATCCGGCTGCCCGGTCGCCGCGGCGATCGCCTGCAACGACGACTCTTGCGGGCTGGTCAGCACGACGTGCTTCCCGACCGTTTCGGGCCAGATCTACACGATCCAGATCGGTTCGTTCGGCGCAACCGTCGGCGCCGCGGGTGACTTCATCTTCAGCGCGATCGCGCCCTTTGTCGGCAGCTGCGCAGCGGTCGACGACGGCAGCACGGAGAACTCGGTCGGCTGGACCAACGGCGGCACGTTCGCGTGGATGTCCACGTTCGGCGCGACGGCTTCGTCGTACACCGTCTCCTCGGTCGACACGTGCTACGGCACGCTGCTCTTCCCGGGCGGCTACATCCCGTCGGGTCCGGTCACGGTCGGAGTCTGGGAAGACCCGAACGACGACGGCAACCCGTCCGACGCGATCCTCCTCGGTCAAGGTTCGGCGGTCGTCAGCCCGGGTTCGGTCGAGACGGACGTCCTCCAGACGATCCTCTTGAACGCTCCGGTCCTCGCGAACGGCGTGTTCTTCGTCGGTGCGATGGTCAGCCATGTGGCGGGTGAGTTCGTCAGCCCGCTCGACCAGACGTCGGTCCTCGCCTGCGGCGGTCCGGAGTCGTACTTCTTCGGCCTCAACGCCGGCGTGATCGACCTCGTGAACATCAACGCGAACCAGTTCCCGCCCCAGTCCACGGGGTCCGCTGGCTTCCCGGGCAACTTCGTGATCCGCCCGAACTGCGGCCCCGGCTCGACCGGCACGCCGTACTGCTTCGGCGACCTCACGAGCACGGCTTGCCCGTGCGCCAACGTCGGCGGGGCGGGCAATGGTTGCCCGAGCTCCGTCAACCCGCTGGGCGCGAACCTGACCGCCACGGGCTCGGCGGTCGTCAGCTCGGACACGGTCACCTTGATCGGTACGGGCATGCCCACGACCGCGACGGCGCTCTACTTCCAGGGCACGGCGCAGATCTCGACCGTCTTCGGTGACGGTCTCCGTTGCGTCGGCGGGACGGTCATCCGCCTCGGCACGAAGACGAATGCGGGCGGCGCGAGCCAGTACCCGGTCGGCCTCGACCTCACGGTCTCGGTGCGCGGTGTGGTTCCCCCGGGCGCCACGCGGAACTACCAGTGCTGGTACCGCAACGCCGCGGCGTTCTGCACGCCCTCGACGTTCAACCTGACGAACGGCCTGCAAATCGTCTGGCAGTGATCGTCCAGAAGTGATCGTCTAAGACGCGACGATTTCGCCACGCAAGTGGCGCGATCCTGAGCAGGGCGGTTCCGCGAAAGCGGGGCCGCCCTGTGTGTTTGCCGACGTACGAATGGGATCGCCTGCACCGCGGCCTGCACCGCGCGCTGACCGTCAAGCGAGCTCGCTCTCCGATCAGGCGCGGATCCTGTCCGCCGTATGCGTCGGCCGCGGTGCGCTGCTGGCGCGACGTGTTACGCGAACTGCGTGGCGACGTGCGCTGCGGCACGCGGTGCGCGCTGCGCTGCGCGCTGCGGTGCGCGCTGCGGTGTGCGATGCGATGCGGTGCGCGCTGCGGTGCGCGCTGCGGTGTGCGATGCGATGCGCGACGGGGCACGCGACCAGGTCTCGGCGCGGCGTGACGCGCAGGACGGTCTCGCGCGTCTGCGTCGAGAGGCGCCCGTGCGCGCACGATTCCGCGCGTCCAAGGTCCGGATTCGTGCGAAGCTCATCTGGGCTTCACCGTCGAAACCGGCTCGCTGCACGATCCTCGGAACCATGAACTACGGCCTCCTCCTCCTGGCCTCGACCCTGTTCGCGGCGCCTTCGACCGCACAGAGCGCATCCGCAGAACTCGACGCGGGCCCGCGCACACGCGTCACGCTCCGCGCTGTGAAACCGGGTGCGCACGACCGCCTGCGACCAGAGGCCAAGCCCGCCTCGACACCGGGAGTGAACCTGGCGAACGGAAGTTCGTCCGCCAGCTCCCCCCTCGTCGGCGGAGCCGATGCCTGCGCCACGCCGGATGCGATCTCGGGCCCGGGTCCCTTCGCGTTCAACAACTCGGCCGCGACGA
>JAYTBY010000500.1:0-3476 GCA_043736755.1 Planctomycetota bacterium
CCGAACTCGACACCCGTTGGCGAACCACGCCCGAGCCCGATCGCGGCCGGCCACGTGTCGATCGAATCCTCAGGCCATTTGCCCGATCCGTTTCGCCAACCGAAGTCGGTCCCGCTCGCAAGGTGCAGGATCCGCGTCGGTCGATACCACGGCGCGCCGACGTCCCACTCCATGTCCGAATCGAACGTGAACACCTCGCCGCGCGGATCGACAGCGAAGTCGTAGGAGTTGCGCATGCCGGCAGCGAAGAGCTCGAACTTCTCACCATTCGCGTCAGTCTTCGCGAGCCAACCGCCGGGCGCCATCCGCCCGACCGCGTGACCACCCGGGTCGTCGATCCGCGGGAGCAAGAGATCCTCGCCCCACGTGCGCGGCAGACGCGTGACGGCGAACTCCGGCAGGTTCGTGTGATTTCCTGCGAGGATCCACAGCGCGCCGTCCGCGCCGAGGCGCACAGCGTGCGGTCCGTGCTCGCCCTCGCCGTCGAGCTCGCGCAAGAGTTCGCTCGAGTCGAGCGCGTCGTCACCGTCGGTGTCGCGCAGTCGGTAGAGACCGCACACGCGGCCTGGATCACGCTCGGAAACGACGGCGTACAGCGCGTCGAAGGCCCAGCACAGACCGTGCGCGCTGCCGATGTCGATGGCGACGGGCTCGATGCGCGTCGCGCTGGCGGGTTCGCCGAGCTTCGACGGTGTCACGCGGTAGAGCTGGCCGTGTTGGTCGCTGACGTAGAGACGGCCGCGTGGGTCCTCGCACAAGGTGACCCACGATCCCTCGCTCGATTTCGACACTTCGTGGACGAGCTCGGCGCGGAATCCAGGCGGCAGCGTGATCGCTTCGGCCGCGAGCGCGCGCTGCGGCGTGGGCTCAGCAACGGGTGCAGCGATCCGCGGCCCGTCGATCGCCGCGGTCCACGGCGCGATGCCGAACGGACCGAATGCGTGCGCGGGACCGGCGCGCGACATCCGGGCCGCGCTCGGCGGATCCGCGTCGAACGCAACGCTGTCCGGGCGCGAGACCGCGACCCAGCTCGCATCCGTCACGACGCGCACGCGCTTGACCGACGGATCCTCGACGACGAGCTCGGGCCAAGCGCCGGCCTGAGCGCCGTCGTTCGCGGCGATGAGCGTCAGCACGTTCTCGCCGCGCCGCACGTAAGCGCCTGCGTCGACGACCAGCGCATCGGACCACTCCGCGTGCTCGCCCATGAGTTCGCCGTTCAACCACACGCGCAGTCGGTTGTCCGCGGAAGCGCGCAACGTCGCGCGCGCGATCGGTCGCGGCACTTCGAAGCGCCGCTCGAGCACGACGGTTTCGCGGTCACGCGGAGTCGGACTCGACCAGATCCACTGCGGCGGCGAAGCGCGAATCGCAGTCGGACGAGCGTCCACGGGTTTCGCTGTGGGCTCGGTCGATTCGACGACCGCGGGCCTCTCGATCACGGGGCCGGTCGGCTCCGTGGATCCACAAGCCGCGGTGAGGACAAAGAGGGCGACGAGCGGAGTGCGCATGGTGCGCATGGTGCGCGACGATACTCGACGCCCGTCCTACCGGGCACAATGGTCGTTCCGCGATCCGTCGCTACGATCAGGCGATGGTCCAGTCCAAGGCAACCACTGTCGGCGCGTACCTCGCCTCCCTCCCCGCCGATCGCCGTGCCGCGCTCGAAGCGGTGCGCGCCGTGATCAGGAAGAACCTCGACGTCGGATACGAGGAGGGCATCCAGAACGGGATGATCGGCTACTACGTGCCGCATCGCTTGTTCCCTGCTGGCTACCACTGCGATCCGAAGGTCGCTCTGCCCTTCGCCATGCTCGCGTCGCAGAAGGGACACATGTCCCTCCACTTGATGGGGCTCTACATCAGCCCCGACGGCAAGGAACCGCCCGAGGCTCGCGACTTCCGCGAGGCGTGGGCGAAGACCGGGCGCAAGCTCGACATGGGCAAGGCCTGTATTCGCTTCAAGAAGATCGAGGACGTCGCACTCGACGTCCTGGGTGAGACCTTTCGCCGACTGCCGATGAAGCTCTACATCGAACGCTACGAAGCGGCTCTCGCGACGCGCGCAGCGGGATCGTCGAAGAAGCCCGCGGCGACATCCGGTGCGAAGAAAGCGGCGACGAAGCCCACTGCCAAGAAGAAGGCCGCGAAACGGGCCTGATTCCTTGCGTCAACGTGCGTCGAGCCGCGCGATCGCGTCAGGCGTCTCGAGCCAGACGTCGGGGTTCGAGCTCTCCAACTCGGATCGCGGGAAGGGCCCCCACGACACGGCTGCGGTGCGGGTGCCCGCAGCGCGACCCGACGCGAGATCGTGCGGCGAATCGCCGACCATGACGGCTGACGAAGCGTCGCGTCCGAGCTTCGTCAGCGCCGCGAGCACCGGCGCCGGATGGGGCTTGTGCTCGACGACGTCGTCGACGCCGATGATGACGTCGAACACATCTCGATAGCCCGCATGATCGAGCCCACGGACTGCGCCCGCGTTCAACTTGCTCGTCACGATCGCCAACGCGAGGCCACGCTCCTTCAATGCGCGCACCGCATCGACGGCTCCGGGATACGCGACGACCATCGCGTCGTGGTGCTCCAGGTTGAACACGCGGTACGTCGCGATCATGGCGTCGATCTCGCGCTCGTCCGTCGTGAAGTGGGCGAACTGCCAACGCAGCGGACGTCCGAGACCGGCGAGCCACGTCGACGCATCGAGCTCGACGCCGCGGTGGACGTACAGCGTGTGCGCGTACGAACGCCGGATCAGCTCGATCGAGTCGATCAGCGTGCCGTCGAGGTCGAAGAGGACGGTCGTGATCACGCGCTCACTCGCACTTGCTGGTCCCGGCGCTGATGCGGAACGTGTGACCGTCGGGACTGCGCAGATGGAACTCGCGCACGCCCCACGGCTCGTCGCGCGGCGGCATCGAGACGTCCATGCCGTGCTTGACCGCCAACGCGTGGATCGCGTCGACTTCGGCTGGCGAATGGAGGAACCAGCTCATCCAAGTACCGTCCGTAGAGTCGTCACCTGGGAATTTCGGTCGCTGCGTGCCGAGCGATCCTTGTCCGCCGTGGCACAGGAAGATCTCGACCATGCCCGAACCGACGCTGCCGAATCTCGCTTCGCCATGTTCGTTGCGATCCGCGCCGGCGGGGATCATGCCGCCGTCGTTCCAACTGAAACCGCGCTTCCAACCGAGGAGTTCGAACCAAGCGAAGGCGCGCGGAACGCTCGTGACGCGCAGGATCGGGGTGATGGAATGGACGAGCATGACGTGAACTCCTCGGCGTGAGTTTGCCAACCATCGCGGCGTGTGTCAGCCGGCGAATCGCCCGATTCCGGCCCAGATCCGGCGTGCCAAAGGCTGGCGCACATCGCGCATTCCCCCCGCGGACCAGCTACCGAACCGCTCGAGGAACCAGTCGACGGCCATGTCGTCGAGGCCGCTGGCGATTCCGTAGCCGCCGTGCCCCGCGACGAC
>JAYTBY010000501.1:0-3476 GCA_043736755.1 Planctomycetota bacterium
GGGCTGAAGTACTTGTGCACGTCTCCGTCGGAGAACCACTTGGTGCACATGTAGTAGAGGTGGTCGGAAGTGGAGAGCTTGCGCCAGATTTCTTGAGTAGCGGTGTCGCCGGTGGCGGTCAACGCGCGCACGGCGGGCAGAAGGGCATGGAGCGCTTCGTTCGCCGCGCGCTGCATCGGGTTGCCGAGCCAGGCCGTGACGTCGCGTTCCGCATCAGCCCACGAAACCGGCCGCGGGATCGACATCTCGATCGTCGGTTCACGCTCGGCCGCGACTTCGCCGGGCGTGCGGAAGCGGAACCGATCGTTGGCCAGGATCGCGGCCGGCAGACTATCGAAGAAACGGAAGATGCCCGTCTCTTCCCACTGGTGCTCGCCGAAAGTCTCGTAATCCATGAACAGGTTCACGCAGGCGTGATCGGCAGGCGCTTGGTGAACCCACTTCGCGAAGCGCTCGGCCGATAGCGGCCATTCTTCCCACGTGCGGTTGCTGAAGCGGAACGCGATGTCGTCCGAGCGCAAGTAGTCGCGCAAGAGGAGCCGCATCCCGGGCGTGCCGCGCGGCCAGTACACGTGATGGGGACTGCGCCAACCGAGCAGGTGGTCCGCGCCTTCGCCGAGCAGGGCTTTGAAGCCGAGTTCGTGCGCGACGGCGGCGATGCGCTCGTCGATGACGAGTTCGGTGTTGCGGAACGTGACCGGTCGACGACCGAACAGGTTCTCGACGCGATCGGCCTGCGCGCGGACTTGATCGCGGAACTCGCCGAGATCGCTGAGGGCGCACAGCGAATGGTGCGAGGTTTCGCCCAAGATCTCGACGCGGCCCGTGCGGGCCAAGTCCTGGAAGCTCGCGAGTGCTTCGGGCGCCCAGCGCTCCATCTGCGAGAGCGCCGTGCCCGAGATCGAGTACGCGACGCGGAAGGCTCCGTCGTGCTGGTCGATGAGCCGTCGCACGAGCGCATTCATCGGCACGTAGCAGCGTTCCGCGACGCGGCGGACGATGCGCTCGTTCTCACCGTCGTCGAAATACGCCTCGCTCGTCCCGATGTCGAAGAACGTGTAGCGCCGCAGCCGGAACGGTTGGTGGACCTGGAAGTAGACGACGACGTCGGTCACGCGACACCTGCCAGCGACGCATATGCGTCCTTCAATTTCGCGGCGGGCGCATCCCAGCGCATCGCCAACGCCTCGGCTTTGCCTTCGTCCTGCAACGTGCGCGAGAGCTCCGGGTAAGCGAGCACCGCGAGGATCTTCTCGGCGATGCCCTGCACGTCCCAGTAATCGACCTTGAGCGCACTGCGCAGAACTTCGGACACGCCGCTCTGCCGCGAGACGATGACCGGCACGTCGAGCGCCATCGCTTCGAGCGGCGCGATGCCGAACGGCTCGGAAACCGACGGCATCACGTAGACGTCCGCCATCGCGTACATGCGCTCGACATCCGCGCCGACGAGGAAGCCCGTGAAGTGCGTGTTGCGCGCCAGACCGAGCTTCGCCGCGAGCTCGATGGTCGAACCCAAGCGGTCACCCGCGCCGGCGACCACGAACTTCACGTCGGGGCGCACACGCGCAACGCGTGCGGCCGCTTCCAGGAAGTACTCGGGGCCTTTTTGAGCCGTGATTCGGCCGAGAAACAGCACGATCGGCTCCTCGATCGCCTTCACCGCGTGGACTTGTTCGCGCCGCTCGCGCTGCGTGAGCGCGTTGTGAACGACGCGCAACTTCGACTCGGCGACGCGGTAGTACCGCTTGAGGACGCCGGCCGTGTAGTGGCTGACGCACACGACGAGGTCGGCCTCGTCGAGGCCGAGCTGTTCGATACCACGCACGCGTTCGTCGGGCCGATCACCGCTGCGATCGTGTTCGAGCGCGTGGACGTGGAAGACGAGTTTCTTCCCGCTCGCGCGCTTGGCAGCTATGCCGGCGGGCACGGCCATCCAATCGTGCGCGTGGATGACGTCGAACGACTCGCGGCGGGACAAGGCTTCGACGGCGAGCGCGTAACGAGCGACCTCGCCGAACAAGTCACCGCCGTACGCGCCGGAGAAATCGAGGAGACGCGTCGTGACGCGGTCGGGGACGGGCTCGACCGCTTCCTCGATCCACATCCGGACTGCAGGAGGAATGGCGACGATTGGGCTCGCGACGGTCGCGGTTGTCGAGCCGCTACTGCCGACGTCGGAACTCGATTGGGGAGGAAAACGCCCGTTCGAGGCCGACTCGTGGTCCTCGACATGCGCACCCACGTCTCGACCATCGGTCGCCGCGAGGAACTCGGCTGAGACGTGTCGCGTCGCGTCGGTCGACCACGCCGGCACACCTGGAGTTTGCGCCGCCGCCGCGCGCTCGGCCCGCGCCGCGGCGAGGAGCCGCTCGCGGTAGCCGCGCGCATCGAGATAGGGCGAGAGCAAGCTGTCGATCGCGCGCATCTCGACGCGTCGTTGTTCGGACGGGCCGACGTTCAGGACCTCGGTCACGCGGAGGTCGGACTCCTCGTCCGCGGCCGACGTCCATTCGGCAGAACCCTCGTCAGCGAGTTCGACGGCGACCTCGACCGATTCTTCGCGATCCACGAGCTCGGCACGCAAGCGCCGCACCCGACGCGGTGCGAGCGGCGTGCGCTCCTCGACCGGGATCTGATTCGCGCCGATCACGCGCGCACGGCCCGCGTCCTCGTCACCGCGCGCTCGCGGAACGACGAAGAGGACGTCGACGTCGGCGCGCGACAGCGCTTGCACGATCCCGTGACACGCCGTTCCGAGTCCGCCCGAGATGTGCGGCGGAAACTCCCATCCGAGCATGAGGACCTTCACCGCGGCTCCCGCGAGGGTCGGCCGAGCGTCAGCGTTCGCGGGAGATCGAGGGGCGTCGGATCGGACACGGCGGGCGAAGAGTGTACGGGCCCGGCACGGCGCGCGGAAACGCGGTCGCAGGCACGCGGGTCGGCTCGAAGCGCGAGCCGACCACGCCGGCGATTGGGGCGCGTTGATCTCGGGTCGGGAGGCCCACGGGACTGCAGGCTCGAGCTGTACGCGCTATTCGATGTCGAAGGGCGGGAGGGGCTTGCCGCCGAGTTGTGGAACTCTCGCGGCCGTCGCGTCGGCACTGGCGACCTGGACCATGACGCCGATGGAGGGTGGTGTGCCCGGCTGCTTGTCGAGTCCGGCGCGGTCGAAGCGTTCGCCGATCGGCCGACCACCGACTTGGATGAGGTGCCCCATCCGGGGAGGGGCTCAGGAGATCCAACCGAGGAGCGACGCGGAGAACTCGCGCGCTTCCGCCGAGTTGGCCGTCAGCATGCTAATCCAGCAGAACTCGCGTTCGCGCGGATGCCGCGCGCCACGGTGAGAGGCCTTTGGAGTCCAGTGTAGTGTGAAGTCCCGTTCGATCAGGATTGCGCAGCGCGCTTGGCCACGCGTTTCGCGACGAGCGGTCGCGAGAGATCGCGCATGACGTCCTTCCCCACCCAGCGCTCGG